>CAUVCH010000104.1:0-4395 GCA_963550265.1 uncultured Mitsuokella sp.
TATTTGTCAGCGAAGAGCAGGCGTTCAATGCCATCAACAAGGCAACGCGCGACGCAGTGTACGGCAAGGACGGCATTTTCACGAAGATGGGATATAAGGAGAACACGGCGGGGGGAAGGTCATGATGAAGTTCAAGCCGATGGCAGCTCTCGCGGCTGCTGCGCTCGTCTTCACCGCGTCCGCTTCGGCAGCGGAGCAGCCGGCGGCGAACGAGTATCGCACGATGATTCAAGCGGGAAAGTTTTTCCTTGACTATACCGAAAATTCGACGAAACACTGCATCGCGCAAAGCGATGGAAAACGCATCGTCGAAGAGTATTCGTCGAAAGGAAATGCGCCCAAAAAGGCGTACCGCATTGAAGCGATGTATCAAGACGGCAAATATTATACGTTTTCTACGGTGGGTGACAATCGCATCGCCTATGTTCTGCCGGAAACGGAGATGGAAAATCCCGCGCTCAATCCTTCGGAAAGGTGGGATGACGTGCCCGGCCAGCTTGCGCTGCCGGAAGCGATTGCCGTCTTTGGCTGGTACGATCGCTGGGTTCATCATGCGCCGAGTGTGACGGAGCCTGCCTACAGCGCCAGTTCGGAACGCAAGGTGGGTGACAAGAGCTATACGTGCGATCGCTATGTCAGCGACATCCGCACGCAGGCGGGTACGGTAGCAGGGCAGATTGCTTACGACATGCTGTATGAGAACGGACGACTGGCTATTGTGCAGAAATCTTTGCTGCGCGGCGGGCAGGAGAAACTCTTGAAGACGTTTCATATCCAGGCGTTCAGCAGCGAGGTGCCGGAAGGCGCTTTCGAGGTGCAGCCCGCAGTCAGGGTCTTTGCTGCCGGCATGGGAGATATGAATGATCTTCTGGGCACCCCTAAGCAATTGGAAACACTGGGAGGCGAGAAGAAAGATGCGAAATAAGTTTTTGACGGCGCTTTGTCTCGCCGTTCTCTTCAGCCTGGCATCCTCCTCTTTTGCCTTGGCCGCAGCGAAGCTCGATGCTTACCGACAGATGATGCAGTCGCGGGAATGCACGATCCGCTTTGAGAGCGTTACGCCGCCGGAACGTCTGCACAACAAGGACAAGAAGACGATTTCGTACGAATGGGATCATGATGCGATGATTGCTGCACCGCAGTATGTGAATCTCGGCTACCAAGGCGTCTTGGTTCTTCATGGCGCAGACAAGTATGAGGAGATGAATTACGAGGATTACAGCAAGTGCCGCTTGACGAAAGGCGATAAGGAGTATGTTTTCTACCGCAGGAAGAACAAGGATAAGGTGAAGTACTCTTCTTCGGACGGCGAAGGCAAGGTTTCTGCCCAGACGATTGACGAGGAGGCTCGGCTTGTCTATGGAGAAAGCTTCTGCGACGGCGATGTCACACGCCTCTTTCAGCTCCTTCTGCCTGCCGATCAGAAGCCGGCAGGCGCTCCTCAATACGAATTCGTGGGGCAGGGAAATCTGCCGGATGGGCAAAGTTATGAGGATTATCGCTGCGGGGACGGCGGAACGCTCGAAGCCGTGCGCTTCTACTTTGCCGACGGCGGCCTCTCGCGTATAGCCTCGATGTCGTATTGGCAGCAAAAGGACGGCACGCTGAAGGGGCGCAAATGCATCGTGAAGGTGGAGACCTTCTCGTCCATCCCTGATGAAAAGCTTTTGACGTTGCCGAAGGACTTGAAGGACGTTACGAAAAAATGAAGGAGGGGCATCGATGAAGAAGAAGATTTCTTTGGCGTGTGCAGCGTTGGCTCTTGTCCTAAACCTTTCGGGCAATGTTTCTGCAGCGGAAAACGCGGAGGTGAGCCTGCTCGGAACTGAGCCGAAAAATCCCGTCTGCGTCTTGATGAAGTTCACGGATGACACGCGATTCCAAAACTTGGATACGAGTGACAGGCTGTCCGAGAATCTGATGGTGAAGCTCCTGCAAAGCGGCAAGTTCAACCTCCAGGATCATCAAGAGTATGTGGATGGCGATATGGAGAAACTGCTTTTCGAAGATAATTATCAGCCGTTGCTCGATGGCAGGGCGGCCATTGAACAGGGCGATTTCAACGCAGTTTTTGAAAGCCCCTCGTTTTCGGATACTTCGGCGCAGTCGCTGGCGACGGCGAACGTCGGTCAGATTGTCGCTCCTGCCGTCACAGCTAGGATCGGTGCTGAACAGAATGCGGAATATCTCATCCAGGGGACGGTGCAGGATATTGGCATCGGCACGTGGCAGGATGAGGATTTCAATATGGGCATGAATCTTGCCGGATCGCTTTTGGAAAGTTTCGCCGGTCCGTGGGGCGGTATCATAGGCAACATCATGAAATCGAGCAACCGGGCGGAAACTGGCTTCGGTATATTGGCCGATGTGCGCATTATCAAGGCGGCGACGGGAGAAGTCGTCTGGAATAAGCGCGTCTATGAAAAGGCGGGCGACGCCCAACTGAAAGTCTCATGGTTTTCCCAAGGCTCTAGGGAAGCTTCGGCGAAGGCTTACGACAAGACCATCGAAAAGGTATCGGACAAGATCACGAAGGATCTTCTTGACGATATGAAGGCGCAGAAGTTGTTCAAGTAAAGAGGGGAGACGGATCATGGTTTGGCGGGTGCTTTGTCTTTTCAGTTTATTTCTGTTGCCGTGCGTACATTCGTATGCGGCAGGCATTTCGCCCCATGCAAATGTAGCCGTCATGGATGTCGGTGAATACAAGAACGTCCAGGCTCAAGGGTATGATGCAGGGGCGGCGATGACGGAGTATGTGATGGCGGCTCTGGAAAAGGAAAGCGAATTCCAGCTGTACAGCTGTGACGGTGACGCCATGCGTGATCGTCTGGCGGAAATGGGCATGAAGAATGCAGGCTTGACCAGTACAAAAGAGGCGACGGAGGTCGGCAAGCTTTTCGGTGCGGACTACGTTGTCTGCGGCACGATTCATGATTTGGGAACATCGCGAACCGATACCAGCGCAATTGTTTACAGCAGTACCGACCATAGGGTCACGGCGCATGTCGTTCTGCGTGTCGTGAACGTGCGGACGAATGAGATCGTCATGGCGGCCAAGGGTGAAGGCGAGTCCAGTACGTCGGCCACTTCCATTGACTATGCAAGCATCCTTGCGCTCGCTGCGAAACATCCGGGGATGTTCAGCGTGGGCGGAACCATCAATTTGGGCGGATATGAGGCATCGAGCGAAGATGTTGATGCAGCTTTGCAGAGAGCGGCATCTGATGCCGTCGTGAAGCTCATGGATTCGTTGCAGGGAAAAAACAGGAAAAGGGGTAATCGAGGATGAAGAGCTTGAAAAAGAAAACAATGGTTTGCACATTGGCAGGAGTTCTTGCGATGAGCGGCGGTGTGGCTTTGCTGCCCGATGCGGCCTTTGCGCCTGCGGGAATCTTTGCGCAGCGCGTCGAAGCGGCTGAGGGCGGATTGCATTGGGAGGACGGCAAGGTCGTCGCCGTGGGATACGGCGTACCGCCGACGGGCGCATACGGAACGCGCGCAAATTTGCTCGCGCGTCGCGCGGCTGTCGTTGATGCACAACGCAATCTGGCAGAGTTTATCCAGGGGACGCAGATCGATGCGGAGACAACGCTGCTCAATTACATGACGCAAAACGATACGGTGAAAACGCGGGTCAGTGCCCTCATCCAAGGCGCCGCGATTGTGGAAGAAGAAGCGATGAGCGACGGCAGTTATCGAGTCACGATGTCGGTGCCCCTCTATGGCGCGGGTAAGAGCATTTCTGCAGCGATTTTGCCGGCTTTGCGCGAAAACAAGGAGCCTGCACCGCTGCCGGCCCCCGTTTCTCCAGCGCCCGCAACGATAAAGGAGATTCAAGATCGCGCAAAGAGCGGCACGAATTATACGGGCGTCATTGTTGATGCCGGCGATATGGGACTCATGCCGAGCTTCTCGCCTGTCATCTATGATACGAATGGCCGCGCAATCTATGGAGTCCAGAACATCAACTATGACAGCGCGATTTCGCAGGGCATGGTGGGCTATGCGAAAAATGTCGCTTCGGCGATGCACCTGAGCCGCGTCGGATCGACGCCGCTCGTCGTCAAAGCAGTGCAGGTGCGCGGCGGAAGAAATTCTGTCAATCCTGTGAATGTCGTGGTTTCGGTCGAAGATGCGAACAGGATTCTGCTGGCGAACGAGAAGAGCGGCATGCTGCAGAGCGGTTCCGTGGTTTTCGTGCGCTGAGCAAAGAATAGAATAAGATGACGGATGGGGATGCCTGCACTGGGTGTCCCCATCGCTTTTTCATGATGCAGCGGCAGGAAAGTGTGCAGACAAAGGCGAATAGGCAAGGAGGACGAGCGGGAGAAAGGACTGTGCAAGTATGGGCGTAAAGGACATGGGTCAGAGACTTTGTCGGTCCGTGCAGGG
>CAUVCH010000105.1:0-4394 GCA_963550265.1 uncultured Mitsuokella sp.
GAAGCTTTCGGGCTGCTATGTGAATGCAACCGATCTTCGTGCGGGGGCTGCTATGGTACTGGCCGGTCTTGTGGCCGATGGCGAGACAGAGGTAGGCGCTATTCACCACATTGACCGCGGCTACGATGAGCTCGTCGCAAAACTCGTCGGACTCGGCGCGGATATTTCCCGCGTTGATGTGTAATTTTCCCCAATAGAAAAGCACCGCTCTCTTTTACAGAGCGGTGCTTTTTTTGGTCTGCGTAACTTTGCGGACGTGCGTGCCCCACGCGAATGCCTCATCATGCTGGCGGTCGTGCACCTGTAGCTTAACGCGCTGCGCTTAAGCGAAAGAAGTCCGCCGGGGCGTATCTGTCAGCGATTGGCAAGGGTATAGATCGCGATCGCTTCCTTCTTGCCGATCGGATGGAAGTTGCCGAGCTTCTTTGTATCGCCGCTTGTGCCAAGGTCGGCGAGTTTTTCAACTTCTGCATCGGTCAGCGTGCGGCCGAGGAGTTCTTTCATATTGACTGGCATCTGAACGGAACGGAAGAAGTCTGTCATTGCTTCGATGCCCTTTTCCGCACGCTCGATGTCAGAGCCGTCTTCTATGCCGAAGAGCTTTTCTGCAAACTGTGCAAAGCGGGCAGGATCGTCTCTGTAGACGTATTTTGCCCAGCTTGGCCAAATCGTCGTAAGTGTCGCACCGTGTGTCGCATCGAACATGGCGGAAAGCTCATGACCGAGACGGTGGCATGAGAAATCCTTCAGGCGTCCAAGCTCTGTAAAATTACTGTGCGAGACGCTGCCTGCCCACAGGATCTCACTCATCGCATCGTAATCTGTCTGATTCTTTTCTGCGACCTTGAGCGCATCCATGACAGTCGTTAACAAGGCTTCGGCAAAGCGATCGGTCAGTATGTTCTTTTCCCTGACCCTGGTGAAATAACGTTCCATCGTGTGCATCATGATGTCGCAGACACCGCTGACGAGCTGTTTTTTCGGAACAGAATAGGTGAGCTCCGGATTCATAAAAGCGATTGCCGGACGGTTCAGCGGCGTGTTCATGCCGAGCTTGCGGTGCGTATCCTCATCGGTGAGAACCGCAGAGTCACTCGTTTCACTTCCCGCTGCTGCAAGCGTCAGCACCACGGCGACAGGCAGTGACTTGGTGAGCGGCTGGCGTCCGAGCCAAAAATCCCAGACATCTGTCGCAGGGTTTGCTGCGCCGTGTGCGATGGCCTTTGCCGAGTCGATGACGCTGCCGCCGCCGACAGCTAAAATGAAGTCGGATTTCGCTTGGATGGCCAAGCGGACACCTTCGCGGACGAGAGAGAGGCGTGGGTTCGGTTTTACACCGCCGATCACCTGGAAGGTGATGCCGCTTTCGGTGAGATTCCTTTCAATCTTCGGCAGAAGCCCGGACTTCTTTGCACTCTCGCCGCCGTAGACGATGAAGACGCTTTTCGCGCCATAGGCGCGAAGTTTTTCCGCAACGCGTTCTTCTGCGCCGCGTCCGAAAACGATTTCTGTTGGACATTTAAACGTGAAGTTTTGCATGATATTTCCTCCTTGAACGGGATTTTCAACCTGCGGATGTTCTCTATCTGCTGTCGTATCTGAACCATTCTTATCTTACTAGGATTTCATCGGTATTTCAAGAAAAAGGCGGAGTAAAGGCATGGGATTTCGGCTGAATATCGAAGGCTTCATAGAAAAGTGATTGAAAAGCGGGCGAATCTAGTATAGAATAAACAAGCTATATAATGGAAAGAGCTTTGTATCAGGCAAGTTTTTTCATGGAGGGTTTCACTTCCATCATCTAGGAGGGCAAGCAATGGGCATGAATATGAGCGAGAAGATCCTCGCAAAGCACGCGGGGCTTTCTTCCGTTTCGGCAGGGCAGCTGATTACGTGTAAGCTGGATATGGTTCTTGCAAATGACATTACGGCACCGCCGTCGATTGAGAAATTTAACGAGATAGGTCGTCCGGTTTTTGATCCTACAAAGATTGCACTCGTGCCGGATCATTTTCAGCCGGCAAAAGACATCAAGAGTGCAGGTCTTGCCAAGATCGTCCGTGATTTTGCACGCGAGCATAAGATTGTGAACTACTTTGAGCAGGGGCGCGTCGGCATAGAACACGTCATTCTGCCGGAAAAGGGCATCGTTGCTCCCGGCATGCTGACGATCGGTGCGGACTCGCACACTTGTACCTATGGCGCAGTTAATGGCTTTGCGACGGGCGTCGGCTCGACAGACCTCGGCGCAGCGATGGCGACGGGCGAAGCTTGGTTCAAAGTCCCAGAGGCGATCAAGGTCGTTCTGACGGGCAAGAAGCCGGAAAACATCTGCGGCAAGGACGTCATCCTGACGCTCATCGGCCGCATTGGCGTCGATGGCGCGCTCTACCGCTCGCTTGAGTTTGCGGGCGATGGCGTCGCAGAGCTTACGATGACGGATCGCCTGACGATCTCGAATATGGCGATCGAAGCGGGCGCTAAGGCGGGTATCTTCCCATTTGACGAGGTGACAAAGGCATACGTTGAAGGCCGCGTCAAGAAGGCATACGAGCCAGTGGAAGCAGATGCGGATGCGGCGTATTGCAGCGTCGTCACGATTGCGCTCGATGAGCTGACGCCGGTCGTCTCCTTTCCGCATTTGCCGGAGAACACGAAGGCGGTCAAGGACATCGGCGAAAGAATCGCAATCGACCAGGTCATTATCGGCTCGTGTACAAATGGACGCTTGGAGGACATGGCGATTGCAGCAAAGATTCTAAAGGGACATCAGGTCGCAGAACGCGTGCGCTGCATCGTCATCCCGGGCAGCCCATGGGTTTACAAGGAAGCGATGAAGCGCGGCTATATCGATGCGTTCATTGACGCAGGGTGCGCTGTCTCAACCCCGACGTGCGGGCCTTGCCTCGGCGGTTACATGGGCATCATGACGGCGGGTGAGCGTTGCGTTTCGACGACGAATCGCAACTTCATCGGCCGCATGGGCGATACGAAGAGTGAAGTCTATCTTGCGGGTCCTTTCGTTGCGGCAGCGAGTGCGATTCTAGGCTATATCGCCGTGCCGGAGGAGGTTTAAATGAAGTATACAGGACAAGTCTGGCGCTACGGAGACAATATCGATACGGATGTCATCATCCCTGCGCGTTACCTCAGCTCGTTCGATCCGAAGGAGCTGGCTTCGCACTGCATGGTGGACATCGACGAGACGTTTGCCAAGAATGTACAGGCGGGCGATATCATGGTCGGCGGCAGAAATTTCGGCTGCGGCTCATCGCGTGAGCACGCGCCGGTTGCGATCAAGGCATCAGGGATTCCCGTCGTCATCGCGGCGAGCTTTGCGCGTATCTTTTACCGCAACGGCATCAACATCGGTCTGCCGCTTCTTGAAATCGGTAAAGACGTCGAGCGGATTCATGCGGGCGACAAACTCTCGGTCGATGTGACGACAGGTGAGATCAAAGATGAGACGACGGGCGAGACCTTTCACGCGCATCCGTTGCCGGGTTTCGTGCAGGAAATCGCAGATGCGGGCGGTCTCATCAATTACATTAAAAACAAGAAGTAAAGTAGGAAAGGGGATTCCATGGCTTATAAGATTACGGTCATCCCAGGCGATGGCATCGGCTCTGAAATCGTCGAAGCTGCCGTCCAGGTTCTGAAAAAAATCGACGAAAAGCATAAGCTCGGTTTGAGCTATGACTATAAGGATGCAGGGGGCACGGCATACGATAAATTCGGGACGCCGCTGCCAGATGCAACGCTTCAGTCCTGCAAGGAAAGCGATGGCGTTCTCTTCGGTGCGGTCGGCGGTGATAAGTGGGATGATGTCGACCCGGCTCTTCGCCCGGAAAAGGCGATTTTAGGACTGCGCAAGGGGCTGGGGCTCTACGCTAACCTGCGCCCCGTGAAGGTGGCAGATGCGCTCGTCGAATATTCGCCGCTGAAGCCTGCGCTCGTAAAGGGCGTCGATCTCGTCATCGTTCGCGAGCTCATCGGCGGCATCTACTTCGGCGATAAATGCGAGAGCGAGCAGCATAACGGCAGCGAGCGTGCATGGGATCTCGAAAATTATTCCGTTCCTGAAGTGGAGCGCATCGCAAATCTTGCCTTTGAGACGGCGAAGCTCCGCAGCGGCAAGGTGACGAGCGTCGATAAGGCGAATGTCCTTGCGACAAGCCGCCTCTGGCGCCGTACGGTCGCAAAGGTCGCAGAGAAATATAAAGACGTGGCACTGGAGAACCTCTACGTTGATAACTGCGCGATGCAGCTTGCCGTCCGTCCGACGCAGTTCGATGTCATTGTCACGGGCAACCTCTTTGGCGATATCCTCTCCGATGAAGCAGCGGTGGTCGGCGGCTCCATCGGGCTGATGCCGTCGGCTTCGATTGGCAAGG
>CAUVCH010000106.1:0-4386 GCA_963550265.1 uncultured Mitsuokella sp.
CCAGTGTATATATCAAAGGAGTGTTCATCATGTGTGTTGGTTTACCTGCCAAAATTGTCAATATCAGGGAAGGCATGGCAATCGTCGATGCTTCTGGTGCAAGGCGCGAGGTCTCGGCAGAGCTTCTTGATGAGCTCGAACCAGGCGACTTTGTCATGGTACATGCCGGCATTGCCATCGCAAAGATCAAGGATGCACAAGAGGATGAGGACGCGATCTCATGATGACGGAAACTGCAAAAAAGATGCGCGACATCGTGACCGGCTACAAGGGCAGGAAACTTCGCATCATGGAAGTCTGCGGGACGCATACGCACGAAATCTTTCGTCTTGGCATCCGAAAGCTTCTGCCGAAAGATATCCAGTTGATTTCAGGACCTGGCTGCCCAGTCTGCGTCACGCCGACAAGCTACATTGACGAAGCGATCTATCTCGCAGAACAAGGCATGACGATCTGCACTTTCGGCGACCTCGTCCGCGTTCCCGGCACGACGAGCAGCCTGCGTGACACGCGCACGAAAGGCGCGAAAATTCAAGTTGTTTACACGCCGCTCGATGCAGTGACCTACGCAAAAGAACATCCCGAAGAAGAAGTCGTCTTCCTCTCCGTTGGTTTTGAAACGACAACGCCCGCTTCCATTCTATCCGTCAAGCATGCTATCGCTAAAAAGCTCACGAACTATGCGCTTCTCACAGCAAACAAAACAATGGACGAGGCTTATAAAGCCATGAAGGACAACGCGGATGCCTATCTTTACCCCGGTCACGTCTGCGCGATTACAGGGACAGCACTTCCCAGTGCCCTCACGAAAAAAGGCGTATCCGGTGTTGTTGCGGGCTTTACAGCTGAAGAACTCTTAACCGCCATCGCAGCCATCGTTATAAAATCACAGGAAGAGGCCCCCTTTTTCAAAAATTGCTATACGCGCGTCGTCCGCGAAGCGGGCAATCCGCCTGCTCGAAAGCTCGTCCATGCCTTTATGGAGCCTTGTGATGCGGAGTGGCGCGGCATCGGTGTGCTCAAAAACAGCGGTATGCAGTTAAGAGAGGCATTCGCCGCTTTCGATGCGCGAAAAAAGTTCAGCATACCTGCAGTCGAAGGACGCCCAAATCCAGCCTGTCGATGCGGCGATATTCTGCGCGGTGATGCCGCGCCGCCCGATTGCCCGCTCTACAAGAAGATCTGTACCCCCGAGCATCCTGTCGGCGCCTGCATGGTCTCGAGTGAGGGCGCTTGTTCTGCTTTTTACCGCTATGGAGGTGAATTCTGATGACTGAAACGATAACCCTAGCGCATGGAGCAGGCGGAAGACAAACGGCAGATCTCATCGCCAATATCTTTGCAAAGCACTTCAAAAATCCTGAGTTCACAGCAGATGATGCGGCGATCCTAGAACTAGCTCCCGGAAAAACCGCTTTTACGACGGACGGCTTCATCGTCTCTCCTTGGGAGTTTGCAGGCGGCAACATAGGTAAGCTCTCCATCTGCGGCACGGTAAACGATCTCTCCTGCATGGGTGCAAGGCCACGTTATCTCTCCTGTGCCTTTCAAATTGAGGAAGGCTTTCCGCTCGAAAATCTCGAGAAGATCGCTGCCGCTATGGAAAAAACAGCAAACGAAGCCGGCATACGCATTGTCGCAGGCGATACAAAAGTCGCAGGACACGGACAGGTCGACGGTGTCTTTATCACGACGACAGGTATTGGTGAAGTCCTGCCGGGCGCAGAGCCGAGCGGTCATCGTGCCTCTCCCGGCGACGTCGTCATCGTGACGGGGGATGTCGGACGCCACGGCTGCACGATTCTTCTCGCACGCGACGACTTTTCCATCGCTGCGGATGTGACAAGTGACTGCGCGCCGCTTTGGCACACAGTCCAAGGCCTTTTTGAGAGCGTAGAAAAGAAGGACGATTTGCACGTCATTCGCGACGCAACGCGCGGCGGTGTTGGCACAGTGCTCTATGAAATTGCGGCGGAAAGCAACGTCGGCATCCGCTTGGATGCCAGAACCATTCCTGTCCACCCATCGGTAAAAGGTGTCTGCGCTATGCTGGGACTTGAACCCCTTTATCTCGCCTGCGAAGGTCGGCTCGTCATCTTCGCTCCCGCAGAGATGGAAAACCTTCTCATCGAGACGCTCCATACACTTCCCTACGCCGAAAATGCTGCTGTCATCGGTCATGTAACAAAGGAATATGCGGGAAAAGTCGTTCTTGAAACGGAAATCGGCACGGAGACAATGCTCCCCGAACCCGGCGGCGAACTTCTGCCGCGCATTTGCTGACCACGTCTTTTACAAAGCATCTTTCTGCATGAAAAGACAATCTTTTTGAAAGAATACTATGTTACAGAAAGTCAATGGAAGGCCTTCCCGCGCCTGTAAAAAGATGAAAGATGCGGCATATCCCATGCCATTTCCGCATGAACTCGAGTATTCCAGTCCCTGCCGCGGCACCTGGAACATCGTTCACACAGGCATGCTGCTCCCTGAGAGTCATCAGATTTACATCTGTGCCGCCGGCTGTCTGCGCGGCGTCATCCTGACAGCTGCTGAGATGGGGTGCATGGATCGCTTTTCCTCTATCGAGCTCAAGGACACGGATCTTTACAACACAGATAATGAACTGCTGATCATCGACGGCGTAACAAACATCTTACAGCGCCTGCCGAAGATGCCCCGCGCCGTTCATATCTTCACCGCTTGTGTTCATCACTTCATCGGCTGCAACCTCCGTTACGTCTATAAAACTTTGCGAAAACACTTCCCTGCCATCGCTTTTATCGAATGTTTCATGGATCCCATTCGCCAGACGGAGAGCATCACACCCGAAGAGCGTGAGCGCCGCGAGACCGTGCGCCTCATTCAGACGCAAGACGTAAAAGAAGACGAAGTGAACATTATAGGCAATAACTTTCCGACGGCAAAGTCAAGCGACGTCATCCATCTGCTCGAGACGGCGGGCTATAAGGTCAACGATGAGGCAAGCTGCCCTACCTTCGACGATTTTCTCGCCTACGGAAAAGCAAAGCTGAATCTCTATACCAATGTATTCAGTCTGCCGGCAGTAAAGCTCCTCGAAAAAAAGCACGCTCAGCCCTACATCAATTTATCGCAGACTTGGCGCTATGAAGAGATTGAACAGGTTCTGCATCATATTTCAGACACGCTTGGCATTGAAAGAAACAACTATCGAGCGGAAAGAGAATCAGCGGAAAATGCCCTTTTAAGAGCGAGAAAAGAAATTGGAATGATGCCGATTGGAATCGATCTTTCCTTTACCTTCCGTCCCTTCTCCCTCGCCCGCCTTTTGCTCACGCACGGCTTTAACGTACAGAAGATCTATGCCGATGCTGTTACAGCTGACGACGAAGCAGACTTTGTCTGGGTGAAAGAAAACTACGGTGAAATCGAGCTATGGGCGACGAAGAATCCAGACCTTCGCGTGCTGACCCGCGGGATGGAAGGTGAAGATACCTTGCTTGCTCTAGGGCAGAAAGCTGCATACTTCAATACGACACGCCACTTTGTAAATCTCGTTGAAGGCGGCGGTTTCTGGGGCTTTGATGCCATTTGCCGCCTTGCCAAAAATCTGAGAACCGCGATGCACGAGAAAAAAGATATTCGCTCACTCGTAAGCCGCAAGGGATGGGGAGGCCCTTCCATCCTATGAGCAATCACATGAATAAAAAGACGCCGCTTGCTGTACACGCGATGCAGCAGACGGCACGAATCATCGCTACACATTCCGCAGATACCTTCGGTGTCTGCTCTGCACTCTTCGAGCTTGGCGGCATGGTCGTTATCCACGATCCTTCCGGCTGTAATTCGACCTATACGACACACGATGAGCCACGCTGGTATGACAGAGACAGTCTCATCTATGTCACGGCAATGACCGAGCGCGATGCTGTCCTAGGAGACGACAACCGCACCATCCGCGACATTGTCACTGCCGCCAAGCAGCAAGAACCGCGCTTTATCTGTCTCATCCCATCGCAGATTGCGCATCTCATCGGCACAGACTGCAGAGCGCTCGCCCATATCATCGAAAAAAAGACTGGAATCTTGACCTTCACGCTTCCGACAAACAGCATGCATGACTACGAGCGGGGTATTTTTTTTGCCATGGAAAAGCTCGCAAAGCTTGTCTGCGAAAAAGCCGAAAGACACCCCTCTGCTACAGAGAAAGAGGCGAAGGATGCAGAACCAGAGGAAAAAAGCAAAGTCAATATCCTCGGTGCAACGCCGCTCGACTTTGCCATAAACGGCAGCATTGCTTCTATCGAAGACTGGCTGACAGTTCATGGTTTCACTGTTCAAAGTACATGGACGATGGGAAACGACCTCGACCGCATCTTCTCCGCACACAAAGCAGACTGCAATCTC
>CAUVCH010000107.1:0-4339 GCA_963550265.1 uncultured Mitsuokella sp.
AAGATGACAAGGCGGTAAGGGCGCGCATTGACTTTTTGAACGACCCGTCAACCGTCACCGCCGCAAAGGCGGAGCGTGCGTTCCTCTCCCGCGTACAAGGCGGCTGTCAAGTGCCTGTCGGCGTCTATGCGACAGAGGTGAAAGCGGGACTTCATGTGGAAGCCGTCATTGCCTCACTCGATGGCATGCGGCTCTACCGAGCGGGTATCAATGGCGCGCGGGAAGAGGCCGAACATCTCGGCACAAAGCTTGCCGAGAAACTGCTTGACGACGGCGGCCGCGCAATACTGAAAGAAATCGGACTGGATGTTTAATAGAATGAGGGAATTATTTTGAACGATACAACAGGCAAAGTCTTTCTCGTCGGAGCAGGTCCCGGTGATCATCGCCTGCTCACCATCAAGGCGGCGGAATGTCTTGCAGCGGCGGATACCGTCGTCTATGACAGATTAGCCGACAGCCGCATTCTCGCGCATGCAAAGAGGGCGCAGGAATTCATCTACGTTGGCAAGGCATCGGCAAAGCACACGATGAAACAGGGCGATATCAATCAGCTCCTCGTAGATAAAGCGAAGGAGGGAAAGATTGTCGTGCGCCTAAAGGGCGGCGATCCTTTTGTCTTTGGGCGCGGCGGTGAGGAGGCATTGCTTCTCGAAAAGAACGGCATTTCCTTTACGATTGTTCCCGGCATCACGTCGGCGATTTCTGTGCCGGCCTATGCGGGCATTCCCGTTACGCATCGTGCGGTTGCGACCTCTTTTGCCGTCATCACGGGGCACGAAGACCCGACAAAGGCAGAGAGCCAGATGAATTGGGCGGGTCTTGCGACAGGCGTCGATACGCTCGTCTTTCTCATGGGCATCGCGAATCTTCCGCATATTACGGCAAAGCTCATCGAAAACGGTCGTGCGGCCGATACGCCGGCCACCGTCATTCGCTGGGGGACAAAGGCAGAGCAGGAGACACTTGTGACGACGGTGGGAAATGCCGCCGAGGATGTCAAAAAGCACGGCATCAAGCCGCCGGCCATTTTCCTTGTCGGCGATGTCGTCAATCTTCGCGAAAAGCTCCGCTGGTTTGACGATCCAAAGGCGCATCCACTCCTCGGCAAGCATATTCTCGTCACACGCGCCCGCGCGCAGGCATCCGTACTCACGGAAAAGCTTGAAGCTCTTGGTGCGTGCGTCAAGGAGGTTCCTGCGATCGCCATCGAGCCGCCGTCAGATGACTATGCGGCAGTGGATGCGGCGGTTGAAAAAATCGACGGCTATCACTGGCTGATCTTCACGAGTGTAAATGGTGTACAGGCATTTTTCCGTCGCTTGGAAAAGGCAGGAAAGGATACGCGAGCCCTCGGCTATGCGAAGATTGCGGCCATTGGCTCGGCGACGGCTGCAAAGCTCAAAAAATATGGTATCACTGCCGATATCCTTCCCAAGGTGTATCGTGCCGAAGGAATTCTCGAGGCGCTGAAGGGCAAACTTCCGCCGCATGCAAAAATTCTCCTGCCGCGCGCAGAGAAAGCACGCGCTGTCCTTCCCGACAGCCTGCGTAAAAAGGGCGCGGTCGTCGATGTCGTTCCGGCGTATCGAACCGTTACTGCCCCGCTGGAAGACGAAGAACTTAAGGCACTGAAAGAAGATCTTGCTGCGGAGCGTTATGATTTTGTGACCTTTACAAGCTCGTCAACTGTCAAGAATTTCTGCAAGATGCTCGGCGGTGCAGCGATTCTTTCGGGTGTCAAGACCGCAGCCATCGGTCCTGTCACAGCGGAGACTATGGAAAAAGAGGGAATGAAAGCCACGGTTATCGCCAAGACCTACACGATCGAAGGCTTGCTTCACGCGATTCTCTCCACGCTGACCGCCTGAAGCAGCGAGATTAAAAATTAAATCGGAGCAAGAGGGCGGGGAAACCCGCCTTTTCCACAAATATTAATCAAGAATACGGGGCAGCCCGCAGAGATAGGAGTAGTAGTATGTTCAATAAAAACATTCGTCCACGTCGTCTTCGCATCAGTCCTGCCATTCGGGATATGGTTCGTGAGACAACACTTTCCGTCAAGGATTTCGTCTATCCGATCTTTGTTGTGCCGGGCATAAATGTCAAGGAAGAAATCAAGAGCATGCCGGCGTGCTATCATCTTTCTGTCGATAAGGCCGTCGAGCTCGCCAAGGAAATCGCTGCGCTAGGTATTCCTTCCGTCGAAATCTTCGGCCTTCCCGCGTACAAGGACGCAGACGGTTCTTCGGCTTGGGACAAAACGAGTCCTGTACAGCGTGCGATCGCTGCCATCAAAAAGGAAGTGCCGGAACTCGTCATTGTAGGTGATGTCTGCCTCTGTCAGTATACGACACATGGTCACTGCGGTCATTTGACCGATCACTACGTCGATAACGACAAGACGCTTGCGCTTCTTCAGAAAGTTGCCGTCAGCCAGGCGGAAGCCGGCGCAGACATCGTCGCGCCGAGCGATATGATGGACGGCCGCGTCGCCGCCATTCGCGAAGCACTCGATGCACACAACTTCATTAATACGAGTATCATGAGTTACGCCGTAAAATACGCTTCAGGGTATTACGGGCCTTTCCGTGATGCCGCTGACAGTGCACCGAGTTTCGGTGACCGCCGTCAGTATCAGATGGATCCTGCCAACCGTGAGGAAGCGCTTAAAGAAACTTTCCTCGACATAGAGGAGGGCGCTGATATCATCATGGTAAAGCCTGCGCTTGCCTATCTTGACATTGTCCGCGAGGTTCGCGATATGATTCATACGCCCGTTGCAACGTATAACGTCAGCGGCGAATACGCGATGGTCAAGGCGGCTGCGCTCAATGGCTGGATTGATGAGAAGCGCATCGTCCTCGAGACATTGACCAGCATGAAGCGCGCCGGTGCCGATATCATCATTACCTATCATGCTATGGATGCGGCAAAGTGGCTGAAGCGCTGATGAATTATAAAGAATAATGGGATCGTCGTCTTCTAAAAAGATTTACCGTATTTTAAACAGTAAAGGAAGTTTTTATGCTGCATCTTGAAAAATCCCTCGCTGCCTTTAAAGAAGCGAAGGCTTTGATGCCGGGCGGGGTCAACAGTCCGGTGCGCTCGTATTCGAATGTCGATTGCAACCCGCCGTTCATCGACCGTGCAAAAGGTGCCTACATCTATGACATCGATGGTAATGCCTACATCGACTATGTCGGCTCGTGGGGCCCGATGGTCGTCGGTCATGCGCATCCGCAGGTCGTGAAGGCTCTG
Organism: uncultured Mitsuokella sp.; assembly: GCA_963550265.1. Lineage (GTDB taxonomy): Bacteria > Bacillota > Negativicutes > Selenomonadales > Selenomonadaceae > AWVT01. The sequence goes on from CAUVCH010000107.1 coordinate 3,262, forward strand.
CAGGAAGCGGTGACACGCGGCACGAGCTACGGCGCGCCGACCGTGCGTGAGTCGGAGCTGGCAAAGCTCGTCATGCAGGTCTATCCTTCGATTGAAGTCATCCGCATGGTCAATTCCGGCACCGAAGCGACGATGAGTGCCATCCGTCTTGCACGCGGTTATACGGGGCGTGAGAAATTCGTAAAGTTCATCGGCTGCTATCATGGGCACAGCGACAGCTTACTCGTGAGCGCAGGCTCGGGGCTTGCGACCTTCGGCGTGCCGTCAAGTCCCGGCGTCACGAAGGGTACGGCGGCAGACACGATTGCCGTACCGTATAACGACTTTGATGCCATCGAGCAGGTTATGAAGGCGCATGGAGACGAAATTGCCGCCATTATCGTCGAACCGGTTGCGGGCAATATGGGATGTGTCCTTCCAAAGCAAGGCTATCTCGACCATCTCCGCAAGCTTACAGAAGAAGCGGGATCGCTCCTCATCTTTGACGAAGTCATGTGCGGCTTCCGTGCATCTCTCGGGGGTGCACAGGCGGCGTATGGCATTGTCCCCGATCTCACCTGTCTTGGGAAAATCATCGGCGGCGGGCTCCCGGTGGCGGCATACGGCGGGCGCCGTGAGATCATGGAGCAGATTTCTCCCGCAGGCCCTGTGTATCAGGCAGGAACGCTCTCGGGCAATCCGCTCGCAATGACGGCGGGCATCGAGACGCTGAAGATCATCACGGCGGAGCCAGAGATCGGCGGTGCTGACTACAGCCGCATGCTCACGCTTAAGACTAAGAAACTCATCCTCGGCTGGCAGCAGGCGGCAAAGGATGCGGGCGTTACGATTCAGGCACATATGGCAGGCTCGATGTTCGGTATTTTCTTCAACGAGCATGAGGTATGGAACTTCGAAGACGCCGCTGCATCCGACCAAGAGGCATTTAAAATCTGGTTCAAGACGATGCTTGCGGAAGGCATCTATCTGGCACCGAGCCAGTATGAGACGCTCTTCATGTCGGGTGCACATACGGATGAAGATATCGAGCGCACGATTGCCGCATCCGAAAGAGCTTTTGCCGCAGTGAAAAAGGCAC
>CAUVCH010000108.1:0-4323 GCA_963550265.1 uncultured Mitsuokella sp.
CTTGGCAAAACGCTTTGCAGCAGCTCTACGAGTTTTAACTTTAGGCATTGTTTCCTCCCTTTGTTCCCGTGTTTCCTTGCTTCTTTGCTTTTGATGCTTTCTGCACCTTTGGTGCAACAATCATCGTCATGTTCTTGCCCTCGAGTTTTGCATTGCGCTCGATAGCGACCGTGTCACCAAGGCGCTCCGCGACACGGGCAAGAACTTCCTTACCGAGTTCCGGATGCGAAAGTTCACGGCCACGAAACATGATCGTAACCTTGACCTTGCTGCCTTCCTCGACAAAGCGAATGGCATTTTTCAGCTTGACATCAAAATCGTGTTGTTCGATATGCGGACGAAGCTTGACCTCTTTGAGACTGATGGTCTTTTGATGCTTCTTCGCTTCCTTCTCACGCTTCTGCTGTTCATAGCGATACTTTCCAAAGTCCATGATGCGGCAGACTGGCGGTCTCGCCTTTGGTGCAACTTCGACAAGATCAAGATGATGCTCCTCCGCCATACGAAGCGCATCACGTGTCGGCATAATGCCAAGCTGCTCACCGTCAGCACTCGTCACACGAACTTCACGAATACGGATCTGCTCGTTGATACGTAAGGATTCTCTGCTAATAGTTAGAACACCTCCTACTTATTACATAAAAGAAAAAGAGTGGCAAACGCCACCCTGAATCAGACATAGGTCATAGTAACCTACGAAATTTCTATACGTAACCCAACTGACCCTTGCCAGCAGGTGAGAAGCGGTGGCTTCTTCTTTAGAGTAAGTATACTCGTATCTGTACAAGACTTACCAAAATCTCTTACAGACTTCAAACAGTTTTGAAGTATAGCACCATTGGCTTTCTCTGTCTAGATTTAATGCGTCAGACGATCCGCCGAACGCTGTGCCTCATATAGAATGCGCTCTTCATCAAGTGTCTTGAGCTCTTTCTTTTCCATGAGCACTTTGCCGTCCACAAGGACGGTATCGACAGAAGATGCATTTGCCGAGTACACAAGAAGCGAGACGAGATTATTTTTCGGACACCATGCACTTCCCTCTGTGCAAAAAAGTGTAATATCCGCGCTGTTTCCCTCAGAAAGAACCCCGAGGTTTTTAATAGAAAGCGCCTTGGCACCGTACTCTGTCGCCATTTTAAGTGCTTCAAGTGCAGGTACTGACAAAGGATCGAACGTATCGACCTTGTGCAGAAGTGCCGCAAGGTTCGTTTCTTCCAGCATATCGAGATTGTTGTTCGACGAAGCACCATCTGTACCAAGTGCAACGCAGATGCCTTCCTTAAAGAGTTTCGGCACCGGCGCAATGCCGCTCGCCAGCTTCATATTGCTGCCCGGGTTATGCACGGCACGGATGTCATATTTCTTCATAACAGCAATGTCGCTTTCATCGAGATGCACACAATGCGCTGCGACCGCAGCACCGCCATCAAAAAGCCCCGTCTCAGCAACCCAAGTGAAAGGTCTTTTTCCATATGCTTTGACAGAATCTTTGATTTCTGTCTTTGTCTCATGCATGTGAATGTGAATCTTTGCACCAAGTGCCTGTGCTTCCTTTGCCACCTTTTTCATATAGTCCGGTGGGCATGTGTAAGGCGCATGTGGGGAGAACATAACAGTGATGCGGCCATCCGCTGCTCCGTTAAAATCCTTGTAGAGCGTTACGTTTTCCGCAAGTTTCTGATCTGCATCCGGTGCAATGCCGATAAGACCGCGCGAAAGTACAGCACGAAGCCCGCTGTCAGCAACGACTGAAGCGACTTCATCCATGCAAGGTCCGTACATGTCGGCAAATGTCGTCGTACCGGATTGAATCATTTCGAGTGCCGCAAGCATTGCGCCCCAATAGATATCCGCGCGTTTCATCTTCGCTTCCGCCGGCCAGATCATCCCGTTCAGCCAATCCATGAGCTCCATATCATCCGCATAGCTCCGCAAAAGCGTCATAGATGCATGCGTATGCGCATTGACGAAGCCCGGAACCGCAAAGCGATTCGTGCCATCGATGATTTTGGCAGGACGGAAGTTTTCAGGAACCTCACCGATATGGGAGATCTTACTGCCATCAATGCAAATATTGGTTTCGGGCGTCGTGCCATCCGCAAGAAGCGCATGGATATTTTTAATCAGTATTCTCAAGGATACTTCCTCCTCACGCCATGTTGAGATAAGCGCGCTGCTCCGGCGTGAGTGTATCAATGTCAATGCCCATGGACTTCAGCTTGATTTCAGCCAGCCTCGTGTTGATTTCCTCGGGCATGAGATGGACGGCCTTCGACATCTCCTTGCCATGATTCAGGAGATGAAGCGCAGAGAAGAACTGAACGCCGAACGAAAGATCCATGATTTCTGCCGGATGACCATCGCCTGCCGCTAGGTTGACAAGACGACCTTCTGCGAGAAGATAGAGCTTGCGCCCATCCTTCTGCTTGAATTCTTCGATGTTCTTGCGAACCGTCTTGCGTGAAACCGAAATGGATTCGAGTGCAGGGATATTGATTTCAATATCAAAATGACCGGAATTTGCCATCATCGCGCCATCCTTCATCACTTCGAAGTGACGCTTGACAATGACATCCTTATCCCCCGTCAGCGTAAGGAAGATGTCGCCGATCTTTGCTGCTTCATCCATCGGCATGACGCGGAACCCGTCGAAGACCGCTTCAACCGCCTTGATCGGATCGACTTCCGTGATGATGACATTTGCGCCAAGACCACGTGCACGCATCGCGCCGCCTTTGCCGCACCAGCCATAACCTGCAATGACGACATTCTTGCCTGCAATGACCAGATTCGTCGTGCGCATGATACCGTCCCATGTGGACTGACCTGTGCCGTAGCGATTGTCAAAGAGGAACTTCGCATAAGCATCATTTGCCGCAATCATTGGAAATTCCAACTTGCCTTGGTCAGCAAGGGCACGAAGGCGATGCACGCCTGTCGTCGTCTCCTCTGAACCGCCAATAATGCCGGCAAGAAGCTCACGGCGCTTCGTATGAAGGAGATGCACGAGATCGCCGCCATCGTCGATGATGATATCCGGATGAATGTCCAGTGCCTTATCAATATAGGTATTATATTCCTCATCCGTGCAGGCATGTGTTGCAAAGACATGCAGGCCATCTTCGACGAGAGCCGCCGCAACATCATCCTGCGTTGAAAGCGGATTGCTGCCCGTGATGGCAACTTCTGCGCCCGCATGTTGGAAGATTTCCGCCATATACGCCGTCTTTGCTTCAAGATGAAGCGTGATGACCATTTTTTTGCCCGCAAACGGCTTCGATACGGAAAATTCCTTGTCAATCGCTGCCATGACCGGCATGAAATTTTTCACCCAGTTGATCTTATCGTGGCCGGATGGTGCCAATTTAATGTCGCGAATCATAGAATCCATGGTATTACCTCCAAAAATCAGTTATGTTTTATCCTAACATAAAGCATAGACAAATGTCACGAATTATCTTCATGCAGACGCTGTTCCATACGAAGATAATCCGTCATGTCCGTCATGAGCGGCGTCACAGCGATCATACCGTGCTCCACTGCATAGATATCCGTTGGCTCGCTCTTATCCGTATCAAAGATCTCACCGCGTACAATGTAGAAGATGCGATCGTCCTCCCGCTTGATACGGCAAAAAGCATTTTTATAATCGCGCTTCCCCTGCCGTCCCATGACAAAGAGCGGTCTATTGCCTACGAGTTCGCGCGGGAAATTGACGTTGTAAAAGATCGGCTCTTTTCGATTTTCCATCACTGTTTCGAGATATTCACAAAAGAGCGAAGCCATTTGCGTATAAGAAAGTACACTGTCGATATCGGCAGAGACAGCAAACGAGGAGATATCATGAAGATACCCCTCCATCGCAGCACCTACCGTACCTGAATACAGGATGTCTGTAGCAAGATTTGCTCCGTGATTGATACCTGAAAGCACGACGTCCGGCATCACATCCGCGAGTGCCTCCAGATAAAGTTTTACGGCATCGGTTGGCGTGCCATCCACCGCCCATGCCTCGATACCATACGTATCCATGAGCCGCTTTCCGCGAATCAATTCCATTTCAGCACCGACAGTCAGTGCATGCGACATACCACTCTGCTGGCGAAAAGGTGCAGAAACGATAACTTCATGATGGGAAGAAAGATATTTGACCAACGCCTCAAGACCTTCCGCCTCGATGCCGTCATCATTGGATATTAAAATGCGCAGACCTTCACCTGCCTAGAAAATAAAAAGCTCCTTTGTCACCAAAGGAGCCATACGTCAAATGGTGACCCACCACGGAATCGAACCGTGAACCTACTGATTAAGAGTCAGTTG
>CAUVCH010000109.1:0-4248 GCA_963550265.1 uncultured Mitsuokella sp.
GTCTTCAATGGCATTGGTTACGGCATTGTTTTTCGCATGAATGGCAGCACGGGCGGCTTTGATGTCATCGGCGCGATTGTAAAGAAATATTGGTCGCTCAGTATGGGCGGTGCTATCTTTGCTTTTAACTGCATCATTATGTGTATCGCGGCCTTCCTCTTCGGCATTGCTCCTGCCATGTTCACGCTTATTTGTATGTTCGTGAATGCAACGGTGACCGACCGTGTTGTTGCTGGTTTCAATCATCGAAAGGCTGTACTCATCGTCTCAGATCAGGCACAAGCTATTGCAAAGAGCATTATGGAATTTGGACGTGGTGTCACGTTCCTGCATGGACAGGGGGCTTTTACCGGCAAAGAGCGAAATGTCGTTTTTGTCGTTGTCAAGCTCACGCAGCTCAGCAAGATCAAGCTCATTACACATACGGTTGACCCACATGCCTTCATGATCGTCATGTCGGCAAATGAGGTTATGGGGCGCGGCTTCAGCGAGCCGGGCAGCGCGCAGACAAAAGGAGAGGCCGGCAGATATTCCCAGGTTTCAGAGAGAGAACTGAACGGGAAATAATATTTTATCCTTTCCGCAGATACGTCTTCTGCTTTAATGATAATTTTTTTGAGGTGTTTATGAAAGTATCCGTTACTTATCTTATCAACAGCGGCTTTCTGCTCCGCATCGACGATACGCTGTTGCTTTTCGATGATTATCGTGACCCTTCGGCGGCCGTCGATCAGGCAATTCGCGAAGGCATGAAGGATTTCTATATCTTTGCTTCCCATGCGCATTTCGATCATTTTGATAAACATATCTTGGATTATGCCAAGGAAGCGACGGCGTATATCTTTGGCTACGACATTCGCCATACAAAGCGTGTCAGAGAATTTCCACGGGATAAGACCGTGTATATGGAGACATATGCAGAATGGGAGAATGAAGATCTTCTCGTAAACTCCTTCGATTCGACCGATGCGGGCGTAAGTTTTCTCGTACGGTTTAAGAGATCAGGCAAGAGTATCTTTCATGCTGGTGATTTCAACTGGTGGGACTGGACAGGTGAGGACAGAGAGACGAGAAAACTTGCAGAAAACGCCTTTAAGAAGCAGATGAAGCGCATCGCAGGGATGCAGGCGGATATTGCTTTTTTCCCGGTGGACGGCAGGCTCGAGACCTCGATGGAGCGCGGCGCTCAGGTCTTTGTCCGTGAAACCGATGTAAAAAATCTCATAACGATGCATTCCGTCGGCTATCCTGCTTGGCAGCCAGGTGGAGATTTTTTCGGAAAAACCAAAGAAATTCCCGTGTGGTCGCCGAGAGTATCGGGCGAGACACGGGAATATATAATCTGAATAGATTCAGTTGGCGAATGTACCGATAGAGCCAAGTCCCTTGACATTCATGATGTAGGGAGTTCCGCGATAGCTGGGAAATAGTGCGGTTGTCACGGCAACACGGCGATTATAATGCTTTTGACGTCCACCATTGAAGGTGAAGTAACTGCTCATGGCTTGAATGAGAATCGGCGTGCTGCTGTCATCCTGTCCGAGGTACATCATAACGTGGGTGTCGTTAGCAAGCAGCGTGCCTGGAGGCATGGCAGAAAGATCGGATAGCCTTGTATTTTCTCCTAAAGCATCAAGCGAAATGAAGCGGGGAAGAGCCATAGCCTGATGATCGGCATCGCGCGGAATTTCGATCCCCATCGAGCGGTAGATATCCTGTGTAAAGGCAGAGCAATCGACACTGTTGTCCTGTCCACCCCAGCCGTATTCATCACCGAGAAAGCAGAATGCTTGGCGTATGAAATTATTCTTGGTGATGGGAAGATAGCCGTGATGAAGTGATGTGTCTTCTGTAAAGGGGAGCGTCACTTCTTTTAAAATGTCGTGCTCTTTTTGTGGGAAGACAAGCATACTTCCCTGTGGTGTCTGGGCAATGGGTATCTTGGCTCCCATCTGGAAGAGCAGGGATTCTCCGTCCGGTGTCATCTGCAGCTTGTCTTTCGTTACGACTGCGAAATCTTTTGGCGATTCATATCGCTGCCATTCTTCGCGTGAAACCTCGACGACGTCGTTTTCCAAAATCCATCCATCGTAGGTGCGGGAAGAAACGAAGTAGAAGGCACCGTCTGAACTTTCCCATAGGATGGCCAGGGGTTCTGCAGGGTCGATTGCCGTCGCTTGAAGCGCATCGTAATGACGCTGAAGCTCTGACATACCACTGTAAAAGCCCTCGCTTGTAGGGAGTAAGCGCAGGTTTGTGCGGCGAACGGTTATGCCATAGCGTACAGAAATCGTATCTGCTGCTGCAAGCGCATCGAGATTTCGCTTGCTCCGTATGGTATCGTAATAGGCTTGGTCGATCGGCGCATCCGGTGTATAGAGAGCGGGTGCATTTGCATCTAAGTCATTCATGCGTTCCAGCCGCTCAATTCTTTCTAAAATATCCTTGGATGTCATGGTGGAAGGAAGGGCTGAGAGCACTGTTAAAGTATCATCTCGTGAGCGAATCTTTGCGTTTAGTGCTTCGCGTCCGGCAATATCCAAAAGCTCGGCATCGCCGGACTTTGTGCGCGAAGTCCAATACGTTGCTGTTGCCCGCACATCTGTGATTTCCGGTGAAGCAAAGCTGTGCAGGGGAATGGTGAGCATAGCGAGAAACAACGCAAGTGACAAAAATCTTTGTAGTAGAAAAAACATCTAAGGCTCCTTTTCTAGCTCGTTATGTGTTGATTCTATCAAAGGAAGAGGGCGAATGCAAGGTAGGTGGAAGAGACTGCATATTAGAGTCTGCGCTTAAAGATATCGTAAAGGTTAAGGTGTTAATAGGTGTATAAGAAAAACTTTTTCTTGACTTAGTGCTGGCTTTTCAGTAGAATAATTCTATGTGATGTTACGGGCCTGTGTTTCCATTAGCCCCGGAGGCACGCATAGAAGCATCATCATTATATGAGATTGAGAGATACTAGGGGGGAAACTCGCATGAAGACGACGTTCATGGCGAACGCATCCAATATCGAACGCAAATGGTATATTGTAGACGCTGAAGGTCAGACGGTTGGCCGTCTCGCAGTAGAGATTGCCAAGATCCTTCGCGGTAAAAATAAGCCGACGTATACACCGCATGTTGATACGGGTGATTTTGTCATTGTTATTAATGCGGAAAAAGTTAAGTTTACAGGAAAAAAGCTGACGGATAAGACCTACTTCCGCCATTCCGGCTATCAGGGCGGCACGACGTTTACGCCGGCTGGTCAGATGCTCGAACGCTTCCCGGCACGCGTTCTTGAACATGCTGTTAAGGGCATGCTTCCGAAGAATCGTCTCGGTGCTCAGATGTTCCGCAAGCTCAGCGTTTATGTTGGTGCAGAACATCCGCATGCAGCGCAGAAGCCAGAAGAAATTAAGTTCGATATTCGCTGAGATAGGAGGAAGAGTACATGGCACAAGTTACCTACTACGGCACTGGTCGCAGAAAATCTTCGATTGCTCGCGTTCGTCTGGTTCCCGGCGAAGGCAAGGTCACGATTAACGGCCGCGATATGGAAGAGTATTTTGGTCTTAAGACCCTGGAACTCATCGTTCGTCAGCCGCTGAACCTCACAGAAACGGTTGATAAGTACGACGTTATTGCAAATGTTGCTGGCGGTGGCGTTACCGGTCAGGCAGGTGCGATTCGTCACGGCATCACGCGTGCTCTTATCGAGCTGGACGCAGAGCTTCGTCCGGCACTTAAAAAAGCTGGCTTTGTCACGCGCGATCCACGTGAAAAGGAACGCCGCAAGTACGGTCTCAAGAAGGCACGTAAGGCTTCGCAGTTCAGCAAGCGTTAATTATCTCTTCTTGTTCTTTATATCTGCATAAGAAGCAAAAAGTTCGTTATCTTAAGGATAGCGGACTTTTATATTATAGAAAGAAGCAACATTGATTTACGATGGGGGCGCACGCCCATCGTCTACTATCACCTGTAGACCTCTGATTCAGGAGACCGACGAAAATGGTGATGTCGGTACATCCCAGAGCGCCAATGAGAAAATCAATGTTGCTTCCTATTTAGAATGGCAAAAGAACTTTTGCCGTTAATTGTCTTTGGTGGAGATGAGGAGAATCGAACTCCTGTCCGAGATATATCCACATCACAAAGCGTTATCGCAATAGCCCGAGAATGCGGGCAGCATAGGAGCGAATCTCAAGGATTCAGAGATCTCCACCACGAATTTTCTTAAAAATCCGAAATCATCCATCTTTATTT
>CAUVCH010000110.1:0-4244 GCA_963550265.1 uncultured Mitsuokella sp.
GCCCTTTGCGAGAGGTATGCCCAAGTGCTGAGGTGGCACAGGGATGATGCAAAATGCTGGAGTCTGTGACACAGCGTATGGAAGAAGTTGGTAGAAGAACGATGCATTACAGAAAAGCGACATTCAAAGATGTCGAAGCGATATTCGATTTGGTCGACGATTATGCAAGCGATGGTGTCATGCTCGCGCGTTCGCGAAATACGCTGTATGAGACGCTGCGTGATATGATCGTCGCTGAAACGGATGCGGGCGAAGTCGTCGGCGTAGGCGGGCTTCATGTCATCTGGGACAGGATGGGTGAAGTCCGAACGATGGCGGTTTCAAAGAAGATGACGCGCCGCGGCATCGGTGCTGAAATTGTGAAGCGCCTCATAAAAGAAGGCGAAGTACTCGGCATCGAAAAATTCTTTACATTGACTTACAAGCCGGGCTTCTTTCAGACACTCGGCTTTCAGACGATTACGAAGGAAGAGCTGCCGCATAAGGTTTGGAAGGATTGTATCGAATGTCCGAAGTTTCCAAACTGTGATGAAATCGCCATGATCCGTGTCTGAGATGCTGCTTTGCAACAGATGAATATGTTATAAATTTTGAAAGATGAAATGAAGAGGACAATCTTACCTTGCCTTTTATCCTGCCTCTTGACGGTCATTGTCCTTGGGACAGTGCTTGTTGTCGGGGCAGGTTGTTTCGTTGGCGACTATATGGTGCATTTTGGACTGGAGCGGGGGACGGCAGATAATCCAAAAGAGCCGCCGAAAGCCTATGCACTTCTCATCCCTCCCGATGCACGCACTTTTTCAAGGCCGGACTTTCCGTCTGAGCCTTGGATGATTACCTCAAGGGATGGACTGAAACTTACAGCGACGCATTTTTTTCCAAAGGCGCCAAGCGAGCGTTGGGTTATCCTAGCGCATGGTTATGGCTGTACGCAGGAGAACTCATGGTATCTTGCAACACATTTCCTTTCGCTCGGTTATAATGTGCTGACGCCGGATCTTCGTGCCTCCGGGGACAGCGAGGGACGATATCTCACGATGGGTTACCGCGAAGGCGATGATATTGTCCGTTGGGCACAGCGCATCGTCCGCGAGGACGGCAGCGCAAAGATTGTCCTTGCAGGCGTCTCGATGGGAGCGGCCACTGTCATGATGGCATCTGCTGCAGATGACTTGCCGAAGAACGTCGTAGCCTGTGTGGAAGACAGCGGCTATACCAGTGCCTATCAGCTGTTAGCACTCCAAGTCGAAGATTCGTTCGGTCTTCCTTCCTTTCCTGCGATGAATCTCATCGATTGGCGCTGCAGGAAGAAAGTAGGGTTCAGCTTGAAGGATGCAGAACCTCTCGAAGCGGTTCGAAAGGCGAAGATTCTGATGCTCTTCATTCACGGGAGCAAAGATACGCTCGTACCGCCTTATATGGAAGATATGCTGTATGAAGCAAAGCAGGGCAGGAAGGAAATCCTCCTCATCGAAGGGGCACGTCACGGCGCTGGCAGCCAGAAGGATGCAAGGCGTTATTTCAGCACGATCGATCGTTTCGTGCGCGAGGCGATTGATTCGTAGTCTTTGCTTGAGGTAGGAAGCCGGACGCTGGAAAGGAAAACAATATGCGGGCTGTGGTAACGCGTGTAAAAGAAGCGTCTGTCTCGATAGACGGAAAGGTTGTGGGCGAGATTGGACAGGGTTTTCTTGTCCTCTTGGGTGTCGGTCCGGACGATGATAAAGCTGCGGCAGATCGGCTGGCAGAAAAGATAGCAAGAGTTCGTGTCTTTTCCGATGCAGCAGGAAAGATGAATCTTGCGATCGATGCAGTCGGCGGAGCATTCCTCGTTGTCTCACAGTTCACGCTCTACGCAGATTTAAAGAAGCGGCGCCCTGGTTTTTCTCATGCAGCGCCGCCTTCGCTTGCTGTCTCCCTTTATGAAAGGTTTATGGAAAGGCTCAGGGAGCTCGGTCACCAGGTGTCGCATGGAGAATTTGGTGCAGATATGCTCGTCACATCGAAGAACGACGGACCTGTGACGCTGCTTTTTGATACGGAGAAAATTTGATGAACAAAATAACAGAAGAACGGAAAATTTTTCTTACTGAATATGCGAGGCTTATTGTAAAAGTCGGTGTCAATTTGCAGGAAGATCAAATCCTTGTCATCAATACGCCGATTGAATGTGCCCCCTTTGCCCGCATGATCGAAGCGGCGGCGTTTGATGCAGGCGCTCATGATGTCGTCATGAGCTGGAATGACGAACTGGCGGCAAGAATTCGCTATGAAAAGGGAAAGAGCGAGATTTTCACTGAATTTCCCGCGTGGCGGAAATGCTTTTACGAAGACTATGCTGAGCAAGGCGCGGCCTTTGTTTCGATTGCGGCGACGGATCCCGAAATCTTTAAGGGAATTGAGAGCGAGCGTATGACGGCGAGCAAACAGGCGGCGGGTGCGGCTCTTTTTGCCTATCGTGCGCGCCTTATGTCGAATAAAAATACATGGTGTGTCGTCTCCGTTTCTACGGTTGGCTGGGCAAGAAAAGTGTTTCCAGAGCTTACCGATACGGCGGCTGTTGACAGTCTCTATGATGAAATCTTCCGCACCGTTCGCATCGAAAAGGGCGGAGATGCTGTAAAGAATTGGGAGAAGCATATTGCATTTCTTCAACGTGCGGCAAAGTTCATGAATGACAATGCTTTCGTGAGCCTGCATTATACCAATGGTCTTGGCACGGATCTTATAATCGAGCTTCCTAAGGGACATATCTGGGCAGGCGGCGCAGAAAAATCGACGTGCGGTACAGTGTTTGCAGCGAATATGCCGACGGAGGAAGTTTATAGTATGCCGAAGCGCGACGGTGTGAATGGTACAGTCGTTGCAACAAAACCACTGAACTATAACGGCAACCTTATCGAAAACTTTCGTCTGACCTTCAAGGAAGGAAAAGTTGTCGATTATCATGCGGAAAAGGGTGAGGAATTTCTAAAGGGGCTTATGGAAACGGACGAAGGGGCGTCATATCTCGGAGAGGTGGCACTCGTTCCGTATGATTCGCCGATTTCAAAGAGCGGTATTTTGTTTTACAATACGCTCTTTGACGAAAATGCCGCTTGTCATCTGGCTTTAGGAAAGGCGTATCCGACTTGTCTTAAAGGCGGTGAAGACATGGGCAGTGTGGAGCTCTTGCAGCATGGAGCTAACGATTCTCTTGTGCATGAGGACTTCATGATCGGAAGCGCAGACCTGTCCATCGTTGGAAAAAAAGCAGATGGAAGCAAAATTCCTGTCTTTATTGATGGTAATTTTGCTTTTGAAAGGTGAGATTGCATGATGCGGCGGTGTTTCCTATTTCTTTCTTGTCTCTTTCTGATGACGTTGCTCTGTCCACTGTCTGCCAGCGCACAAAGTGGACATTTGACCGATGATGATTTTTCCTATCGTGGCGTTGCACTTGGTGCGAGAGAAGAAGAGCTTCTTGAAAAATTTTCAAAGCCACTTTACGATACAGATAAAATCATCATGGGTACTCCTGTTAAGGTTTATAGTTTTGATGAGCATCTCAAGGTTGGTGTTTCAAAACGCACGCATAAAGTGGTGGACTTTACTATTTCGAATGACAATTTTTCCATCCGCGGCGTACGCCGCGGCGCGACAATTTTTTGGATTGAAAAGACTTTTGGCAGGACGGCGATGGAAAAGCTTGACGGAAAAGCAGCGTATGTCTATCGTCGCTCTTCTCTGACGTATGATGAAGGGGATCGGGCGAAGCTCGTGCTTTATATCGATCCGGAAACGCGCGTCCTGGACAGCATACGTCTGACCTCTCTGCCGGTGACGGAGGAAGAAGCCGACAAGGCGGCAGATGAAGATGTGCTCGAGGATGAGACGGGAGACCATGCGACTGGAAAAATTGACATGTCGTCTCTTCCAAAGGAAAAGGATGTGCGTCTTGGGGGGCTGTTTTGATGGCGCTTTCAATAAAGATGATTGAAAACAGATGTATGCGTTATGCAGGCATTACACTCGGATGCTTCATTGCAAGCGCGAGCATTAATCTTTTCCTCGTGCCATCACATCTTCTGACAGGAGGCGCGACGGGGATTGCTATCATCGTCTATTATTTGACGGGACTGCCCATTGGTCTGCAGACCCTTCTTTACAATATCCCTATTCTCATTGCCTCGTGGAAAACGATGGGGCGTGAGTCTACGATTGACGTTGTCATCGGCACAGTGATCTTTTCTGTTGCGCTCGAT
>CAUVCH010000111.1:0-4209 GCA_963550265.1 uncultured Mitsuokella sp.
TTTGCTCCGACTGCTTTCGTAAACCTTGGAAAAAAGTGTGCCAGCAAGACACAAACGACTTTTCCCCAGATATCAAGATCCCCTTGACGCCTTCCAACATCATGCAGAAGTGCGGTGCGCCGCAGGAAAGCTTCATCCACGGCAAGATGCTTCTCGCGAGCAATGGCATGTGCCGTCATCGCCACTCGATACGCGTGGTATTGGTCGACGGGATGCATCGCGGCAAAGAGAGCATACGCCTCTTTTGAAAGCGACAATTGGATCGATCGCAGATCTTCCTTCGACAGCCGCTCGGTCATCGCACGATAAAACTGCCGCGCCCTCTGTATCATGCGAAATAGCGCAGCTCTCGGTAACCCTTCTTTTCCTGCATGGCTTTTGCTGCTTCTTCTGTCTCGCCGACAGGCGCAAGCTCGACGACCTTTCCTTCTGCGCGAAGCCGCTTCGCCTCTGCAATCGCAGTCGCTTCAAGCCCCGGCGCGAAGGAAAGATAAACGTCTTTTACCGCCTTAGGACGTGCCAGCCCCTGCCGTGTAAGCGCGAGAAGGATGCGCTCGATACCGATGGCAAAGCCCGTCGCTGGACAAGGATTGCCAAAGTCTGAAAGCAAATGGTCGTAGCGGCCACCGCCTGCGAGCGGAAAACCTAGCTCCGGCGTGTAAATCTCAAAGACCAGCCCCGTGTAATAACTGAAATCGCGGATGATACCAAGGTCAAAACGAATGTACTTGGTAACGCCATAAGACTTTAAGAGACGGTAGACTGCGCTGAGATTATCCAGTGCACGCCGGCTCCTCTCGCTGATGGCAAGCACATAGCTCTCTGTCAAAAGCTCTTCGCCGCCGCTTAGAAGCGGAAGTTTATTCAGCGTTTCTGCTGCGCTTTCTGAAAGCGATAGTGCATCGACCAATTGTTCGAAAAGAACGAGGTCTCGCTTCTCAATAGACGCCTTCTATTTCCCCTTTGCCGTCTCTGAAATCTGATACTGCTCCATGAGACCGGAAACAAAATCAACCTGTCCGATGCAGACTGTAAAATCCTTTAGTCCTGCGTCAAGAAGTCCCTTGACCGCAAGCGCGATGATTTCAGCATCCGCTCCCGGTCCCGCAGCGCCCATCAGCTCGACGCCCGACTGATAGAATTCACACTGACGTCCTGCCTGCATCTCCTCATAGCGAAAGACATTGCTGTGATACGACAGTTTTAGCGGAAGCGGATAGTCGCGAAGGCGGCTCGCTGCAAGGCGTGCAATCGGCGTTGTCATCTCATGGCGAAGCGCCATTGTTCCGCCCGTGCGGTCGAATAACTTAAAGAGGTGCGGATCCAGCGCACGGCTCGATTCCAGCGTCAGCGTATCGAGGTATTCAATCGTCGGCGTCACAACTTCATCGTAGCCCCAGGCGCGAAAAAGCTCGGCAAGCTGCTCTTCTATCGTGCGCTTCTCTGCTGCCTCCATTGGCAGGAAGTCACGTGTTCCGTACGGTATTTCCAACACTTGTTTCTTGCTGTCCATATCCTCGCTCCTTGATCTTTTATCTTCTTTTACAAAAAAGACATCACTTTATAATTTCTTCAGAGACATCGTCTGCGTTCACCATCGCAAGACGCGCAAGCACCATCCGATACCCGTCTGCTCCGTAGTTCAGCGATCGCTTCACTCGGCTGATCGTCGCTGTGCTCGCTCCTGTGCGCGAAACAATATCTTCATAGGTATGCCCTTCTTCCAACATTCGTGCAACCTCAAGCCGCTGCGCCATCGCCTTTATCTCGCTGATTGTACAGATATCCTCAAAGAACTGATAGCATTCTTCTCGATCCTTGAGGCTTGCCATCGCTTCAAAGAGTCGATCATTCAGCTCGTCTTTGAGTTTCGGATTAACCATGGTAATGTTGCCTCCGACTTTTATTCTTTAATACTTTATCCTATAAAAATATACAGGTAGTATAGCATAGTGAACAGAAAAAGAAAATAGTAAATTAAATTTTTCTCATGAATTCTTCCCTTTATCTTTTCAATAACATAGGTTATACTTATACTAATATATATTATAATTTATGACGAATGGAAAGTATGGGAGGTTTTTATGCTGGAAACAGAAACAAAGAATTATCCCTTGTCAGCCGAGCTCAAAGAACGCATCGATGAAGTGCTTGAGTCGCATGCCTACGACTCGACACAAATCGTTGGCATCTTGCTCGATGTGCAGGAACTTGACGAACGCAACTACGTTCCCGATCCGACAGCGTATATCTTTGATATTCTGAACTTCTACAGCGAGCTCAGCACGAAACCGCGGGCAAAGTACCCTATTGAAGTCTGCTTCTCGCCGTCCTGCCGTGTGCATCAGTTCTCCTCACCACAACTCATCGAGACCTTGGAAACCCTTCTGGGAATCAAAATTGGTGAAACAACGTATGATGGACGCTTCCGCTTGGAGCAAGTAACCTGCATCGGTGCTTGCGATCGCGCGCCTGCCGTCCGTATCAACGGCAAGGTCTATGACCATCTCGATACAAAGGAGAAGATCACTGCTCTCCTTCATTCCCTCGGTTGAAGAAAGTGAGGAAGGTGAACAACGTGACAGCAAAGAACCCAGCAAATTTTTTGACAAAAAATTTTGGAAGGTATGACCCAGAATCTATCGACGCCTACTTAAAAATTGGCGGATATTCTGCTCTTAAGCGTGCCTTTAAGACGGATCCCGACGCTATCACCGATATGCTGAGTGCCGCAAAAATCAAAGGGCGCGGCGGTGCAGAGTATCCGCTCGGGCGCAAGTGGAGCCAGGCACGCGCCGTCAAAGGCGAGAATAAAGTCGTCATCTGCAACGCCGACGAAGGCGAGACGACAACGTTCAAGGATCGCGAACTTATCAAGCAGGATCCCTTCAATCTCATCGAGGCGATGACAATCGGTGCCTATGTCTGCGGTGCGACAGACGGCTACATCTATATGCGCGCAGAATATGCCTGCCTTAGAACACTGCTCAACAATGCCATTCGGCAGGCAAAGGAACAGGGCTTTCTCGGAAAGAACATCCTTGGCACGGGCATAAATTTCAACCTGCATCTCTACTCCGGTGCGGGCGCCTATGTCTGCGGCGAGGGTACCGCACTCCTGCGTTCCATCGAGGGAAAGGCGGGGCGTCCACGCACAAAACCGCCGTATATCAAAGTCAGCGGTCTCTTTGCACGCCCGACATGCCTGAACAACGTCGAAAGCTTTTCCCTCGTTCCTCATCTTCTCATGGATGAAGAGGAATATTATATGCACGCGGGTACGGAAGAATCCATCGGCACGAAGATGATTTCTGTCGCGGGCAATGTACGAAATCCCGGCGTTTTTGAAGTACCGTTCGGCATAAAGATCGGCGACATTATCGAGGGACTGGCCGGCGGCGTTCCCGATGAACGCAGGATTCGTCTGATTCAATTTGGCGGTGCATCCGGCAAAGTTGCAGGTCCCGATATTCTCGACAAGCCTTATACCTATGAAGATATGGCGGCGAACAACCTTATGATCGGCTCTGGTGCCATCCTCGTCATCGACGAGCGCACGAGCGTTCTGGACTTTCTCCGCATGAACCAAGAATTCTTCTGGGAGGAAAGCTGCGGTCAGTGCACGCCTTGCCGCGAAGGCAATCTTCACATCAAGATCATTCTAGAAAAACTCGCCAATGGTACGGCGACAAAAGAAGACATTGAGATGATGACAAAGATGGCACGCGTCATGTCTCGCACTTCTCTGTGCGGTCTCGGTGAGACAGCACAGAATTCACTTCTCGCCGCCATGAAGCTTTTTCCAGAAGTTTTTGAGATCGGAGGTATGCGTGCATGAGTCAAGAGATGGAAATGGTAAAAATTACCATCAACAATATTCCAGTTGAAGTACCGAAAGGTACGAAGATCATGAAAGCTGCGGAAAAAATCGGTATCGATATCCCGCATCTTTGCTATCACGAAGACCAGCGTCTTAAATCCCGCTGCCGCCTTTGCTCCGTCGAGGTTACCGGCAAGAAACGCCTCTATGCTGCCTGCTCGACAGAGGTCTGGGATGGCATGGATATTCATACGGATACAGAGAGCGTCCGCGATTCGCAGGAAGTTATCCTCGAGATGCTTCTCGCACATCACAACCAAGACTGTCTCGCCTGCTCGCGCAACCAAACCTGCGAACTTCAACGCCTTTGCAGTCGATTTAATATTCAA
>CAUVCH010000112.1:0-4204 GCA_963550265.1 uncultured Mitsuokella sp.
ATACAAGCTATAGGAACCTGCGTTTTTAGTGTTTGCGGCGAAAGAGAATACGACAAAACTTTCATCACTGGCAATTCCTTGCATATTTGCCGAAAATAAGACATAATATTCATATCTTTCGGCGCCTCTTGCCAAAGAAATCGCCATGTTGACAGTATACAGCAAGGAAGTGACTTTATCATTGTTTATTCCTATCACATCTGCATGCATTGTCGTCACCGTTCTCATTGTCTACTTTATCTGCAAAGCTCTGCGCGTCCGGTTAAAGCTCCCGGCGCTCATCCTCGCAGCTATCCTTGCAGAGGCGATGACCTTCCTTTCGATTTCACTCAGCACGAGCCTTAACAGCCGGCTGTACCTTCAAATCGGCGCGCTCGCAGTTCTAGCAGCGCTTCTTTCCACCGCCCTCAACGAGTATCTCATTCATCGCTGCGCAAAATCGAATCAATCTGCCAAGCAGGGCTCATCCGGCGAAAAGTAATACCGTATTCTAAAAGGAAAGAACCCCCATGCAAAAAGAAATCCACCGCTCTGTCTGTCCATTCGACTGCCCCGACTGCTGCGGCCTTCTCGTCGAAGTTGAAAACGGCCGCGCCGTCCGCGTCACCGGCGACCCCGAGCACCATTTTACGCGCGGCACGCTCTGCCCAAAGATGGCGCATTACGAGCGCTCGGTTTACTCCGAACGCCGCCTTCTGACGCCGCTTCGCCGCACGGGCAGGAAGGGCGAAGGAAGATTTAAGCCGATTTCTTGGGCGGATGCCGTGCAGGAAATCGCATCGCAGTGGAAGAACATCATCAAGACCTATGGCGCCGAAGCCATTCAGCCGTATTCCTACGCCGGCACGATGGGCTGTGTCCAGCACGACGGCTACCATGCGCTCTTTTACAAGCTCGGCGCCAGCGATCTCCTTCGCACCATCTGTTCTCCCGCCAAACGTCATGGCTGGGCAGCTGTCATGGGGGATACCCGCGCTATTCGCCCGCAGGAAGCGCAGAAAAGCGACCTCATCATCCTCTGGAGCCTCTCCATGCTCGCGACCGACATCCACTTCGCCCACGACGTGCGCGCAGCAAAGGCAAAGGGTGCGAAGATCTTTGCCATCGACACCTATAGGACGCCGACGGCAAAACAGGCAGACCGTGCTTTCATCGTCCGCCCCGGTACCGACGGCGCCCTCGCCCTCGGCATCCTGCACATTCTGGCGAAAGAAAGTCTCACAGACGAAGGATTTTTAAAGAAACACACACATGGCTGGCAGGAGCTGAAGATGCGCATCCTTCCCCGCTATACGCCCGCAAAAACCGCAGAGATCACCGGGCTCACGGAAGAAGAGATCGCCGAGCTCGCCCATACCTATGCCCGCGCCCGCGCGCCCTTTATCCGCATCGGCAGCGGCTTTTCCCGCTACACGAACGGCGCCATGTCAACGCGCCTGCTCGCCATCCTTCCCGCGGCTGTCGGCGCATGGGCGAAAAAAGGCGGCGGCATGCTCTCCGCTGTTGCCGGCAGCAAGGCACTCGACAAAGCGCTTGTCCAGCGGCCGGACTTTAAAAAGAACGTGCGCGCCACCAACATGATCGAGATCGGAAACGCGCTGACCACAGAGAATCATCCTCCGATCAAAAGTCTTTTTGTCTACGCCTCGAACCCCGCATGCACCGCGCCGGATCAGGCAAAGGTCACAGAAGGGCTTTTGCGAGAAGACCTCTTCACCGTCGTCCACGAACGCTATATGACCGACACGGCAAAATACGCCGACATCGTTCTTCCCGCAACGACCAGTCTTGAGCACAGCGACATCTACGCTTCCTACGGAAACTATACGCTAGAGATCGCCCGCGCCTGCATTCCGCCCTTAGGCGAAGCAAAATCTAATTGGAACACGGCGCGCCTCCTTGCCAAGGCGATGGACATCGACAATCCCTTTTTCGACAAAACGGAAGATGCGCTTATCGATGAACTCATCGACCACACAGCAGAAAAGTGGGACATACCCTTCGATGTCGAAGCTCTGCGGGCAGGAAAGCCCGTTGAACTTCCCGTAAGCGAAGACTACAAGATGGCATTTAAGACGCCTTCCGGAAAGATTCAAATCGTAAACGAAGCGGAAGAACCAAAGCTCCCCGACTACTTTCCGGCGACGGGCGATGACGATCCCTTTCACCTCATCAGCGCTCCAGACCCGCGCATTTTGGATTCCTCCTTCAACGAGCGCACAGAGCTTACCAGAAGCAATATCATGATGCTCAAGATGCACCCGGCAGACGCCGAAAAGCTCCACTTAAAAACAGGCATCTCCGTCATCTGCAAGAACAAACGCGGCAGCGCCCGCTTCACCCTGCATATCACAAAGGACGCCCCTAAGGGCACCGTCGTCACCGAGGGCGTATGGTGGCGCGAGCTCTGCCGAGACGGCCGCGGCATCAACATGCTCACCAGTCAGCGCAAAACGGATCGCGGCGGCGGCAGCACGTTCTATGATGTAAACGTCTGCGTGGAAGCCGCTGAGTGATGCACCCCGCAGCTAAAACTTAGAAGCGTCCCTGCATTCTGATAAGAATTTTTTG
Source organism: uncultured Mitsuokella sp. (assembly GCA_963550265.1). Lineage (GTDB taxonomy): Bacteria > Bacillota > Negativicutes > Selenomonadales > Selenomonadaceae > AWVT01. The sequence continues at coordinate 2,572 of CAUVCH010000112.1, forward strand.
CGGTGGATTGACAAATGTCTTTTCCAGCGTTATGATAGGCATCGTTAATACAAACATCCACATATTGTGTACAGCCTGTGACAGGAACGAGTAAGCTTCTTCACCCATACACAGCGAGCCGGGCATGGTGAAAGCCGGCGATGGCAGGAAACAGAAAATCATCCTCGAGGCATTGCGCTGAACGCCCTTTGCTAATAAGCGTCTACGGCAGCCCACCGTTATTTAGGCCGCGTATGATAGTACGTTCGATTCACGTTCGTCCGTGCTTGGTGTACGAAGCGAGTGCCGTGCTTTTGCATGGAAACTGGGTGGTAACACGGTTTGCAGCCGTCCCTTGAAAGGGGACGGTTTTTTATTTATTCATTTTTGGAGGTCTTATCATGGATGCCGCAATGTTAAAACATATGAAACGCGCCCGAGACTGGCGCATCATCCTGCCGGTCTTCCTCGTCTCGATCATCGCCTGCATTGACCGCGTCAACATCGCCTATGCAAAGCTCACGATGACGCAGGATCTGCCCTGGATCACGCCGGAAGTTTTCGGTGCAGGCGCCGGCATCTTTTTTGTCGGCTATCTTCTGTTCGAGATCCCGGGTTCCCTTGTCGCGGCGCATTTTTCCGCAACGAAGTGGATCGCACGCATCATGTTCACCTGGGGACTCGTCTGCATCTTCATGGCCTTCATCACGACGGAATTTCAATTCTACCTGTGCCGCTTCCTTCTGGGCGCATCAGAGGCGAGCCTATACCCCGTCATTTACTCTGTGCTCTTTCCGCGTTGGTTTACAGCAGGTGAGCGCGCACGCGCAACAAGCCTCATGCTGACCTCGCTCCTCCTCTCGAACATCCTCGGCGCTCCGATTGCGGGCATCCTGCTGGAATCCTCCTTCTTCGGACTGCGCGGCTGGCAGGAACTCTTCATCCTAGAGGCAATCCCGGCGCTATCCTTTGCCGCTTTTTTCTTCTTCTTTGTAAAGGATCGCCCCGACCAAGTCAGCTGGCTCTCCGCCGAAGAAAAGACCTACCTCACGGAAAATTACGAAAAAGAACGCGAAGCCATGCAGCGTGTGAAAAAGTATTCCGTTCTCAAGGCATTCCGCGACCCGAAAGTTCTGAAACTCTGCCTGATTTATTTCCTCTGGGTCGTTGGTTTCTGGGGCTTCTACTTCTGGATGCCGACCGTTCTCAAAGAACTTTCCGGCCTTTCGACCTCGCTGCTCGGCGGCGCCATCGCCATTCCGATGATGGCGGCACTCATCGTACAGCTGATCATCAGCAAGACCGCGACGATCACCGGGGATAAAGTCTGGCACGTATTCGGCGCGCTCTTCGTCGGCGCCGTCGGCCTCACGCTCTCCCCATTTGCCAGCAACCTGACCATCGCCCTCATCCTCGTCTGCCTTTCTGCCATCGGCATCCACGCCGCCATGGGCGTCTGGTGGACGATACCAACAACTTTTCTCACCGGCCCCGCCGCTGCGGGCTCCATCGCCCTCATCAACTCCTGCGGCAACCTCGGCGGCTGGGTAGGCCCGAATATGATGGCTTGGGTCAAGGTCACGACAGGCAGCTTTGACCTCGGCTACTTCATCATGGGCGGCGCCATGCTCCTAAGCGGTCTCCTCGTCCTCAC
>CAUVCH010000113.1:0-4171 GCA_963550265.1 uncultured Mitsuokella sp.
CATGGGGCGTACGATTCGTGAGACGGAGATGACGCGCGGCATTTATGAGCTCGTCATGAATATCAACGGAGGTAATAAAGCGTGATTCGTTCAGACGTCCTCGTCATCGGCGCAGGACTATCCGGTCTTATGGCAGCTTATGTGTCTGCTAAGAGGGGCAAGCGCGTGACGCTTCTAACCTACGGTGAAGGAACACTTACGGTCAACAGCGGCGTCATTGATTTCCTTGGCTACGACAGTGCACATAGGCGCGTCCTGAATCCGAAGGAGGTCATCGGGCGCCTTTCTGCAGAGCATCCCTATCATAAGATCGGCAGCAAAGCCTTAGGAGAAGCAGCAGACTGCTTTAAGGAACTCGTCAGCCGTTACGGGATGCCCTATGTCGGCTCGCTTGACAAAAATCAGATGGTCATCACAGCGGTCGGTACGGAAAAGCCTACGGGACTTGCGCCAAAAATGCTTGCAGCTGGAGAAGTACTGCCCGGCAAAAAGCGCATCGTCGTCGTTAGAGTCCGCGGGCTTAAGGATTTCTACGGCGAAATTATGGTGGAGAATCTAAAGAAGACGCTCGGTGAAAAACTGATCTATGAGAGCATCGAGATCGAGACGAATCTTGCGGACGGACGCGATTTCACGACGCAGGATGTCGCACGCTGGCTCGATGCGCCGGAGGGGCGTCAGAGCTTTGTCGCGCAGCTTGGAACGGTGAAGAAAGACGGCAGGACACTGATCGTCGTGCCGCAGATTCTCGGCACGTTCGGTACAAGCGCCTATCAAGAGCTTTGCGCAGAACTGACAGCAGATCTTGTGGAAACGACCTGTCTTCCGCCTTCCGTCAACGGCATGCGCCTTCAGCGCATCTTTCTCGATGAGCTCCGTGTTCTCGGCGTCGACATCGTCGGCAACTCGAAGGCGATTCGTGCGGCGTTTGACGGCAAGAGAGCTTCTGCTGTCATAGCAAAGACAGTCTCGAACGAACGCCTATATTATGCAGATAAGTTTATTCTTGCGACCGGTGGCTTTTATAGCGGCGGCATCACGATGCGTGATTTTGAGCAGCCGAAAGAAATGGTCTTCGGTCTTCCCGTGGCATTTACTGCGGGAGAGAAGAACTGGTCGAATGCGGAACTTTTCAGCGATCGTCCACAGGGCTTTGCAAAGGCCGGCATTCGGGTTGATGATTCGCTGCGTCCGGCAGACAGTGCAGGCGCTGCACTTTTTGAAAATATCTATGTCGTCGGGCGGAATCTCGCGGGCTATGATTTCTGCTTCGAGCATTCCGGAAACGGCGTTGCCATCGGTTCGGCTTATAAAGCCGCGTGTATGTGAGGGGGCAGGAACGAATGAGTGAGAAAATAGACGAAGAAGAGCGCGCAATCTACAGCGGTGATCACTGTATCTCATGTACGTCCTGCATGGCGACTTGTCCAGTGATGGAAGCCACACAGGAATACCGCGGGCCAAAGCTCGTTGCATCTGCACACGGACGCATGCACTTTGCCGAAAGTGATACCGAGCGCAGCCTGGACTTTTGCTCAAACTGCAAGACGTGTGACAGGAGCTGTCCTTCGGGCGTCGCGGTCTCGACGATGAACATGCTTCAGCGCGGCGCATATTATCGCACGCACAAGCACAGCAGCCGTGACGATATGATCGCACATCCGGAACGCATGGCAAGCCTTGTCTCTGCCCTGCCGTTCGGTGCGGCGTTTGCGAACTTCGGCATGGCGGTCGGCAAGAAGCTCGGCATCTTTTCACACCTCGGTCTTGCCGGCGAACGCGAAATGCCAAAGTATGCCGCAAAGACCTTCCTCCAGCGCTTCAAGAACATGCATCAGCCGGCATCCGATAAGAAGGTCGTCTTCTTTGCCGGTTGTTCGGTGAACTACAATACGCCGGAGATTGGCGAAGCTTTCGTCAAGGTCATGAATAAGAATGGCTACGAAGTGCTCGTAGATCCTGCGTTCAACTGCTGCGGATCGCCGCTTGTCGTCACGGGCTATTTGGATGAGGCGCGGGAACATGCGAACAACAATGTGGCGCGTATCCTTTCCTGGAAGGAGCAGAGCGTGCCGGTCATTTCCTGCTGCACGAGCTGCTCTTTGATGCTGCGCGCAGAATATGCGGAGCTTTTTGGCGAAAAGGATATGGAAGCGGCGGGAGAAAATGTCTACGATTCCTTTGAATTTCTCGAACTCCTCGATGCAAAGGGCGAGCTTTCGACGGATTTTTGTGAGGACAGAGAAAGTTTCATGTACCACCAGCCTTGTCATTTGAAGACAGCGGGCATCGGTACGCCAGCCGTATCCGTCCTTCGCCATGTGCCGGGGATGGACGTCGAACTAGCAGATGCCGGTTGCTGCGGCATCTCCGGCAACTACGGTTTCCGAAAGGAACGCTACGACATCTCGATGAAGGTCGGCGAAAAGCTCTTTAAGCGCTTAACAGAAAAACGTCTGGACGGTGTGATTTCAGACTGTCCAACCTGCCGCCAGCAGATCGAGCATGGAACGCACATTCACCCCGTGCATCCGATCGAGCTCCTCGCCCGCGCTTATCAATAAATGTATCTAAGGTTATAAAGTTTTCCCAGCAGCTTTCTTCTTTTTAGAAAGCCCGTGTTTCTCCAGGGGGAGGATGCGGCGGAGATTTGTCGTATTATTTTATATTTTCTTTAAGAAAGAGGGATGGATATGGCTAAGGGATATGTCATGGCGCTTGACGCTGGAACAACCTCGAACCGCGCGATCATCTTCGATCACGAATCCAAGATTGTCAGCGTTGCACAGCAGGAGTTCACGCAGATCTTTCCGCAGCCGGGTTGGGTTGAGCACGACGCAGAAGAGATCTGGAGCACGATGCTTATTGTCATGAAGGAAGCTCTCGCGCAATCCGGTCTTACGGCAGGGGACATCGCTGCGCTCGGCATTACGAACCAGCGTGAAACGACGGTCGTCTGGGAGCGGAGGTCAGGGCGTCCGATCTGCAATGCGATTGTCTGGCAGTCTCGTCAGACCGCCCCGATTGCCGAGGATTTGAAAAAGCAGGGATTGACGGAAAGAGTGCAGGAAAAGACCGGTCTTTTGATCGACGCGTATTTTTCTGCAACAAAGATCCGCTGGATTCTCGATCACGTTGAGGGAGCGCAGCAGCGCGCGGAAAAGGGTGAGCTCATCTTCGGTACGATCGATACATGGCTTATTTGGAAACTGACGGGCGGCAAGGCACATGTGACGGATTACTCCAATGCCTCGCGCACGATGTTGTTTAACATCAATACGCTCACATGGGATGAGGAGCTTCTTGCGATGCTCAATATTCCGAAGGCGATGCTGCCGGACGTCAAGCCGTCTTCTCATGTTTACGGCGAGACGACCTCGATGCTCCTCGGCGCGCCAATTCCCGTGTCAGGGGCAGCGGGCGATCAGCAGTGTGCACTTTTCGGACAGAACTGCTTCAAGCCGGGCATGGCAAAGAACACCTACGGCACGGGCTGCTTCCTCCTGATGAATACAGGCACGGAGCGTAAGCACTCGAAGAACGGCCTGGTCACGACGATTGCCTGGGGCATTGGCGATACGGTCGAGTATGCGCTCGAAGGTTCGATCTTTGTCGCAGGCTCAGCGATTCAGTGGCTGCGCGATGGTATTCGCTTGGTCGATTCTGCACCGGATTCCGAATGGATTGCAAAGAAGGTCAAGGATACGGGCGGCGTTTACATTGTTCCGGCATTTGTCGGCCTTGGTGCGCCGTATTGGGATATGGACGCGCGCGGCATGATCATCGGCATCACGCGCGGTACGAAGAAGGCGCATCTCGTCCGTGCGACGCTTGAATCGCTCGCCTATCAGACGAAGGATGTGCTTGATGCGATGGAGGCAGATTCCGGAACAAAGCTTCAGTCTCTCAAAGTCGATGGCGGCGCTTGTGCCAACAATCTCTTGATGCAGTTCCAAGCCGATATTCTCAATTGTTCGGTCGATCGTCCGCAGACGATTGAGACGACGGCACTCGGCGCGGCGTATTTTGCAGGTCTTGCCGTCGGCTTCTGGCATTCGAAGGAAGACCTTGAAAACAGCTGGCAGCTTGACACCTGCTTTGAACCTTCCATGGAACTTGACGATGCAGCAAAGCTTTACAAGGGATGGCAAAAGGCCGTCCGTCACGCGAT
>CAUVCH010000114.1:0-4153 GCA_963550265.1 uncultured Mitsuokella sp.
CATTTTCCGTACCGATGCCCAAGAGTTGATATTCACCGAGACCATAGGTCAGCGGAGAAATCTTTTCACCATTCTTATTCTTTTGGATAGGCGGCGTCTCCATGGCGCGTATGTCATTTCTTGAAAGGACGCGTTCGCCGCGGAAGGTGCCATTACCTAAGATGAGTTCGAGCGCATGGGAGAGTTCGTCGGCAGAAATCCTTAAACCACCGCCAGGCGCGTACATGGTCGCGTTTGTTCCCAAGATAGAGTTTTTCAGGGAGTAGGTTCCCTGCTCGCTCTTTGTATGATTTTGGAGCCTCAGGCTGTCTTTTTCTGGCTGCACGCCTTTGAAATCATCGATGGCACCCTGCCAGTCGGCATTTTCATCCCAGTTTCCCGCTGCATCCTTTTTTTCATAACCTGCACCAAGGAGAGTGAAGTCTTCCGGGCTGAAATTTGCCGGTACATAGTCGGCACGGATACCGAGAGATTCGAAGATATGCTCCTTCTGATAGATGTCGAAGCGCTGTTTTGTTGTGCGCTCGATGATGTTGCCGAGAAGGCCGTAGTTTAGGTCGGCATGGGTAAAGTGAGTGCCGGGCATCTCGTTGCGTGCGTAATGCGCTCCATCCTCAAAATAGGGCGAGGCAGGGCGGAAAAAAGCGAGGACGGTCATCGCGGGCGGCAGACTTGAGATCTTGCCGTCGCGAAGGGTAGAGGTGTGGTTGAGCAGCTCTTTTCCAGTGATATTGATATCCGGATACGCGGGATTCTTCAGTGAAAAGCCGAGGTACTTTCCCACATCTCGGCTGAGGTCAAATTTTCCCTCATCCTGTAATTTTAGGGCGGTGAATGCAGTGAAGATTTCAGAGACGGCGCCCACGCGGAAACGTGCGTCGCGCGTCATGGGTTTGTCGTTTTCAGGATGCTCTGCATCGACCGTGCGCCGTCCGAGAAAGTTTGCATAGACTTCTTTGCCGTTTTTGAAGAGGATGACGCCGATGCCCGGCACCTGCGTTCCTTTTTCCCCGACCATGGCGGCGAGCTCCTTGTCGAGCTTTTCCCGTGCCTCTGGCGTAAGCAGCGCACTGTTTTTTTCCGCCGTGCTGGCAGTCCTGGTTTCAGGCTGCGCGGCATAGGCAGTTGTCGTATGATGACTTAGAGGATGTGTATTTCCCCCTACAACGCTGAACGCCAGCGCAAAGGACAGAACTGCTATAACTGTGATTTTTTTCGTATACTTCATCTAAGTGCGGGCAGGATACGCCAACCTCTAGAGTTGGAGAAAAATGCCCGCTACACCTCACTTTCTTGAAAATCATGAACGTTGTATTCTTGATTCCTATTTGATTTGTACTATTTGGCTGTGTGATGTGATTTCACAATTCTCCCTCCATTCTATTTTTCTGGATATATTATACAACAAAAAAGAAATGTGCGGCTTGATTCCTTGTAGAAGGAAGTCTCACAAGGGAAAAATCTTCTTGCAGGAACTGTAGGAGAAATGCTAAAATCAAGGGGAAACATTGGTTAGAGATATCTGCTTATGAGAAAGGAACGATAGCATGGAACTTACAGATATTACCGTCGGTATGGTCAATGAAGTGACCGACGTTGTCACAGATAAGAACACAGCAAAGACAATGGGCAGCGGCTCACTTCCCGTTTTCGCGACGCCAGCGATGACATGCCTGATGGAAAAGGCAGCGACAGAGCTTCTGGAACCTAAACTCGAAGATGGTTGGACGACGGTCGGCATATCGCTCAACATCGCGCATAATGCCGCGACCCCTGTCGGCATGCACATCCGTGCTGTTGCAAAAGTGACTGCGGTAGAAGGCCGCAAGGTTTCTTTCGAAGTGAAGGCTTTTGACGATGCAGGTGAAATCGGCACCGGTACACATGAACGCTTTGCCGTCGCCAAGGAAAAGTTCCTGAAGAAAGCAGAAGCTAAGAAAGGTTAATACGTCGTATCGCGCTGCTTTCTCAAAGAGAATACCTCGATACTTTTACGATAGAGAAGGAGACTCATGATGAAGGAACTTGAATTAAAATATGGCTGTAATCCCAACCAGAAACCTTCCCGTGTTTTCATGAAGGACGGAGAACTTCCCTTTAAGGTTTTGAATGGCAAGCCGGGGTATATTAATCTGCTCGATGCGATGAACAGCTGGCAGCTTGTCCGTGAACTTAAGCAGGCTACGGGGCTTCCTGCCGCAGCTTCTTTTAAGCATGTCTCCCCTGCTGGTGCTGCGGTTGCCGTACCACTGAATACAACGCTTGAAAAAGTCTATTTCGTCGAAGGTGTCGAGCTTTCTCCGATTGCGACTGCCTACATTCGTGCACGCGGTGCCGACCGCATGAGTTCCTATGGGGATTTCGTTGCACTTTCGGATGAATGCGATGCACAGACCGCGTCCTTCTTGAAGCGCGAGGTTTCCGACGGCATCATCGCGCCGTCGTATTCTGCTGAGGCACTCGAGATCTTAAAGTCGAAACGCAAGGGTACTTATCTCGTGCTGCAGATGGATCCCGCTTATCAAGCGGGCGAGCTCGAGCAGAAGGAAGTCTTCGGCATTACCTTCGAGCAGAAGCGCAACGATATCCAGATCACAGGCGACTGCCTGACGGACATTCCGACGAAGAATAAGATTATCCCCGAGGTCGCGAAACGTGACCTTCTCATCGCCCTGATCACACTGAAGTACACGCAGAGCAACTCTGTTTGCTATGCTAAAGATGGGCAGGCCATCGGCATTGGCGCAGGGCAGCAGAGCCGCGTTCATTGTACACGGCTCGCAGGACAGAAAGCGGATAACTGGTTCCTCCGCCAGAGCCCCGAAGTCTTGAATCTTCCCTTTAAGGAGGAAGTTCGCCGCCCTGACCGCGACAATGCGATCGATGTGTATATTGGAGAAGAATGGGAAGACCTTCTTGAAACCAACGATTGGAAACGCGTCTTTACTGAAAAACCGCCTGTCTTCACGCGTGAAGCAAAGAAGGCGTGGCTTGCAAAAGAGACCGGCGTTGCGCTCGGCTCGGATGCCTTCTTCCCCTTCGGCGATAATATCGAACGCGCGCATAAGAGCGGCGTCAGCTATGTGGCTCAGTCCGGCGGCTCTATCCGCGACGACAATGTCATCGAGACGGCGGATAAATACGGCATGGCGATGGCGATGACGCACATCCGTCTCTTCCATCATTGAGTTTTGAAAATTGAAAATCTGTGGATAAAGCGAATAAATTTGCGTATAGCCCAAGATGTAGGTATCTTGGGCTATACGCACTATATTTTGTGGGTGTAATAGAAAGTTATCCACAGATTCCACAGCTTGTCGGTGCATAACTTTTTAGCATTCACCATACAGAGAAGGGATGTCTCGATAAAACCGCATTTGTATACCGCTCGTCACTCGTCACTTCGGCAAGCACCCATGCGGGTTTTTCAAAGGCGGTGTCTTCTTTTGGCAGTTCGATTTCTGCGATGCGCAGCCCTTCATTTTCGCCGTGAAAGATATCGACTTCCCATATAAAACCTGCGAATGGAATCGAATATCTATCCTTTTCCAATACATGTGGGCAGAGCGCGAGCAGTTCTTCCGCATCAGCTATTGGAATTTCATACTCAAATTCAAGGCGCGCAGCACCTTCTGTCTTTCCTTTTACCGTGATGAACGCCTTCTTTCCCTTTCTTCGCACACGTACAGTTCGCAGAGGTTCTGCACAAAGGTAGCCCTGTGTAATTTTTTCTGGTTCTGCAAGCGTCTGCGGGTCAAAATCCGCATCGATAAGAAACTTTCGCTCAATTTCAACTGCCATGATACCCTTTCTTTTTCAAAGCTTTGTTATTTGTACGGCAATGACATTCCTATTTGTCATGGTATCATTTCAAAAGATGATGTTCAATAGGCAAGGGGCAGAACGCATCTTGTGTGAGAATTTACATCCTGCCATACGGGTTCCGTTTTGCTCATGTCTCCTTTATAATGAAATTAAAAAGCAACATGAGGAAAAGGTGAGCCGATGTATAAGATGAATCATGAAATTTGGAAGGTACAAGAAGAACGTGAGGCAAAAATTGAAGCGGAAGTTGAAGCGTATTGTGACGAGCGCAGTGAAAGATTCAGCGAGGTGCGCCAAAAAGAGCTGAAAAGCCCCGAAGCTGTGTCTT
>CAUVCH010000115.1:0-4140 GCA_963550265.1 uncultured Mitsuokella sp.
TAACGAGGCGTTTGCGTGGGGCACGCATGTCCGTAACATGTAACGTAGATTCCATAATTCACAAAAAGTACTTGCCAAAGCGAAAAAAATACGCTATACTACTCACTGTTATGGGGACGTAGCTCAGCTGGGAGAGCGTTCGGTTCGCATCCGAGAGGTCGAGAGTTCAATCCTCTTCGTCTCCACCATATAGGGCAGTAAGTCTCGAGCAAGTGCTTGAGGCTTTTTTATAATTTGGGGGAGGGATGTTCTCATGACAAAGGAAGAACTCATCGAAAAGATTCAGGCAGTTGCAGAGGCACCGAGCTGCTATGCAGGACTGAAGAAAGTGATCGAAGAGTACCTCGCAGCAGTTGGAAAAGCCGATGAGAAGACAAAGGCAGAAACGCTTATAAAGGCACTTGAAGAGTGCGTGACGGGGCTTGATGACCTGATTGTCTTCCTAAAGTCCGATAACGGCAAAAAGGCTCTCGGCGATATGGCACCTTCCATGCTGAAGGCAGCAGAAGAGGCAAAGGCAAAGGGTGAGACCATCTGCATCTGCCCGGCCTGCCAGAACGGCGCCGCCGTACTCAAGAACAAAGCAGTGCTTCTCGGCTGATTTTATTTTTATTGAAGCCAGCAAAAAGGCTGCCATATCCTTTAAGGGATATGGCAGCCTTTTTGCTTATAAATCTCTCAGCATCCAGAAACGATAAAGTGATAATCTCCCTTATACGTAGCTAACATATGCCTCACGGCAGTTAAAAAATCAGCATAAAACTTTTCAAGAAGGGCTTTGTCACGAACTAGACGGTTGAAACTTTGATCATACCGGCAGGCATCTGTGTCTTTCGCATGCTGCTGAATGACCTTCATCTCTTCCTGCATGTCTTCCAGACGAAAGAGAGAGCGTATGTCAACCTCGGCAAAAAAAGATTTTAGCTCTACATGGTAGGGATTTTCCTGCAGCAGAGAAAGCAAGCTTTGTATTTCGTCCAATATGCGCGGAAGCTGCTCTAAACGATATAAATTTTCGAAATCATGCTCAAAATGCTTACAGGGCATATAGAATGCTTCGTTTAAAGCCAGATCATAGTGCTTGGCAAAAAACGGCTTGAGCAGTGCCCACGAGTCTCTTTTGTAAACGGTGACGACCGCATCAGGATGCTCAAACCAAAAATTCAGCTGTGCAGAGGAATACGCAGCAAACGAGTCATAATGACCAATTGGCTGAAGACCATACTGCTCACAAGCCCCTTTTCGACAACCTAATAAGACATGACAGCTGTGTTTGGATGGATCCAGCGGCATGAAAACACACTCCGTTACAGATATTCTTCAAATTTCTCCATATCCCTAACCACGACCTGCTTGCCGCGAACGATGAGAATGCCGTCTTTCTGCATGGCGGAAAGTTCGCGCGAGATAGACGGGCGCGTGACGGCAAGATAGGCAGCAAGGTACTCCCGCGTAATGTTTAGATAAACTTCGCCCTTTTCATTCATGTTCTGAAAAAGAAAGCGGACGATGCGCTCGCGAAGACTGCCGCTGGCGAGTACCTTGATGCGCGAATGCATGTAGTATGCCTTCCTTGCGAAAATACGCATGAGATTGCGCTGCACGAGAAGCGCAGTTTTCGACTCACCGCCGTCCACGGAGAAATATTCTGATGAAATGGCAAGAATCTCACAAGGATCGGATGCTTCAACGTATATATCGTAAGGTTTTCCCAGAACCATGTAAATCTCGCCAAACAGGTCACCGAGCGCATTCACTTCACTGATGAAGATACAGCGGCCGCTGAATGTATCCTTCAGGATATGAACCTCGCCGGAAAGGAGGATATAAAGACAAGTCGGCTTATCGCCGTCATGAAAGACAATCTCACCGCGCAAAAGGCGCAGGCGGCGAATCTTGCTCGAAGCGAGAATCTCGTCAATGCCGCTGTCCGTGATATCTGCTGCCAGACCACTGATCTTCAGTGCCTGACGCGCAGCTTCCTGCGCTGTCATACGCGTCTCTCTTTCCAAGAGCAGCAGCGATGAAATAGCACTTTCATAGATTCCTCCTTGCCGTAGGATAGATGTATTATCCACATGCAGTCATAAGGTTATACACAGTTTCCTGTGCATAACCTTATCTTTTTTCCACTATGCGTTATTCTCTTTCAAAGCATTCTCAAGCGTATGCCATGCAAGAACGGCGCATTTGACCCGTGCCGGCATGTTGCTGACATTTTTAAGCGCAAGAGCCTCGTCCAACTCTTCCAGCGCATTCTCGTCCGTAATCTCACGTTTTATCATGCTGATAAACTTTTCTGTGAGTTCTTTTGCCCTCTCGACAGTTTCCCCGCGGATGAGGTCGATCATGATGTCGGCCGAGGCCTGACTGATCGCGCAGCCAACGCCTGTAAACGCCGCATCTTTCACAATGCCGTCCTCCACATCGATCTGAAGGACAATCTCATCGCCGCAGCTCGGATTATGTCCCTTGAGCGTCGCCGTCGCATGTGCCAGCGCGTGTTTGTTTTCGGGATTTCGGCTATGCTCGCCGATGAGTTCCGTATAGATGTCGTCAAGCGCCAAAGCCAAGCACCCCCCTCACCTTTGTCAGAGCTTCGACCCAGCGGTCAAAATCTTCCTTCGTGTTGTAAAGATAGAAGCTCGCGCGGCAGCTGGCATTGACGCCGAGATACTTGTGCAGCGGCTGCGCGCAGTGATGACCGGCGCGGACGGCAACGCCTTCGCTGTCGAGGATAGTAGCAACATCATGCGGATGCACGTCCTTCACATTGAAGGCAATGATGCCGGTCTTGTTGTCACGGCTGCTGTCACAGCCATACAGCTCGATATAAGGAAGTGCGCGGAGCTTCGGAAGTGCGTAGTCCACCAGTTCCCTTTCAATGGCTTCGACCGTATCAAAGCCAACGTTTTCAAGATAGTCAATCGCCGCCGCAAGCCCTGCTGCACCGCCGACATTCTGCGTGCCGGCTTCAAACTTGGCGGGAAGTTCAGCAAAGGTAGTATCCTGCTCTTCAACATATTCGATCATGTCGCCGCCCAAGAGGAACGGGGGCATCTCATCGAGGATTTCATACTTGCCGTAAAGGACACCGATGCCCATGGGAGAAAGCATCTTGTGACCGGAGAAGGCAAAGAAATCGCAGTCTAAATCCGTGACGTCAACCGCCATATGTGCGACGGACTGCGAACCATCGACGACGGCAACAGCGCCGACACTGTGCGCCTTTTGAATGATGCTCTTGACATCATTCTTCAGGCCGAGGACATTTGAAACCTGCGTCACGGCGACGAGCTTCGTGCGCTCGGTGATCTTCTGCTCGATGTCTTCTGCCGATAGATTGCCGTCTTTTTCAAGGTAAATGTACTTGAGCGCCGCGCCGACGTGCTTGGCAACTGCCTGCCATGGCACGAGATTGCTATGGTGCTCCGCGATGGTGATGACGATTTCATCGCCCTTCTTGATGTTATGAAAGCCATAGCTGTGCGCGATGAGATTCAAGGCTTCCGTCGCGTTCTTGGTGAAGATAATCTCCTCCGGACGCCTTGCCTTGATGAACTTCGCCGTACGGGCACGGGCACTTTCGTAAATTTCGGTCGCCTCAACAGAGAGCGCATAGGCGCCGCGGTGCGGATTCGCATTGCATCCGCCGTAATAGCTATGAATAGCGCGGATGACCTCGTTCGGTTTCTGCGTCGTCGCGCCGTTGTCGAGGTAGGCGATCTTCTTTCCATTCATCTCCTGTCCGAGGAGCGGAAAATCTTTCTGGATGCTCTTTGCATCAACCATTTTCATTCAACCTCCCCATGAGGAACGAATCGATTTCTTTCTTCAGCGCCGTGTCTGAGATGCGGTCGAGCACGGGGTTAAACGAAGCTTCGACAACGAGGCGCTGTGCTTCTGCAAGGTCCAGCCCGCGGCTCATCAGATAGAAGAGCTTGCCTTCATCCATCTTGCCGACGGAGACCGCATGGTGACCGTCGACATCCGCTTCGTGCGAGAGCATGACGGGGACACTGCGGTTTCGGACATCTGGGGAGAGAAGAACGACTTCCTCATCCTCGCGGCCGACAGAGCCCTTCGAGCCCTCGATGAAGTCCAGCGTGCCGCGGAAGGTCTTTTCCGCCTTACCCATGA
>CAUVCH010000116.1:0-4110 GCA_963550265.1 uncultured Mitsuokella sp.
GACGAGGCTCTTTGCGGGCGATGCATTTAAGGGATAAGAAGAATTCTGTTTATTTAGGATAGGAAGGGATTAGCATTATGGCAAAAAAAGGAAGATTCGGCGATTATGGCGGACAATATGTTCCTGAGATCGTCATGCCGGCACTTGAGGAACTCGAAGCAGCGTATGCAGTGTATAAGGATGATCCGGCGTTTAAGAAAGAATTTGCGTACTACCTCCATCAGTATGCTGGACGCCCTACGATTCTCTACCGCGCTGATCGCCTGACTGAACACTATGGCAAGGCGACGATCTACTTAAAGCGTGAGGACTTGCTGCATACAGGTGCGCATAAGATCAACAATGCACTGGGGCAGGCACTTCTGGCAAAGCGCATGGGGAAGAAGCGCATCGTCGCAGAGACGGGCGCAGGGCAGCACGGCGTTGCTTCCGCGACGGTTGCGGCACTCTTTGGCATGGAGTGCCATGTCTTCATGGGCGCGTTGGACATTGAACGTCAGAAGCTGAATGTCTTCCGCATGAAGCTTCTCGGTGCAAAGGTCATCCCCGTTTCCAGCGGCACAGGCACGCTGAAAGATGCGACGAGCGAGGCGATTCGCTACTGGGCGACGAACATTGAAGACACGCATTACATCATCGGTTCGGCCGTCGGTCCACATCCGTATCCGACCATTGTCCGCGACTTCCAGAAGGTCATTGGCGAGGAGATTCGCAGGCAGATCATGAAGGAGACAGGAAGTCTTCCTAATTATCTCATCGCCTGTGTCGGCGGCGGAAGCAATGCCATCGGCACCTTCTATGATTTCCACAAGGATGCAGAGGTCAAGAAGTTTGGCGTCGAGGCAGGCGGCAAGAGCGATAAAACGGCAGAAAATGCGAAGACGCTCTCCGGCGCAGGTGAGCCGGGCGTCCTACACGGCGCGTATAGCTATCTGCTGCAGGATGATGACGGACAGGTGATCGAAGCTTACTCCATTTCGGCGGGGCTTGATTATCCAGGCGTCGGCCCTGAGCATTCCTACTTTAAGGACAGCGGTGTTGTACAGTATGTTTCCGTGACGGATAAGGAAGCGCTCGATGCCTTCCAGCGCCTTTCGCGTATGGAGGGGGTCATCCCGGCGCTCGAAAGCTCACATGCGCTGGCATATCTTGATCAGTTGATGCCCGAGACGAAAAAGGGCGAATCGGTTGTCGTCTGCCTCTCAGGGCGCGGCGATAAGGATGTGGCCATGGTGGCAAAGGTCTTGGAGGAGGAAGTCAAATGAGCACGCGACTGGAAAAGAAAATGGCGGCGCTGAAAGCCGCTGGCAAAAAGGCAATCTTCATCTATATCACGGCGGGCGCGCCGACGGTCGAAGCTTCGATTGAAGCCATTCGCGAAGTGGAAAAAGCGGGTGCGAACGTCATCGAGCTCGGACTTCCGTTCTCTGACCCAATGGCCGATGGCCCTGTCATTCAGACATCGAGCGTCATCGCGCTTAAGAACGGCATGACTCTCAAAAAGGAGCTTGCAATCGTGAGGGAGATTCGTAAGTTTACAGACATCCCGCTCATAGCCATGGGTTACTACAACAATATGCGCAAATACGGCTTTGAAAAGTTCGTGCAGGATTTTAAGGCGGCAGGACTCGACGGCGTGATTATCCCGGATGTTCCGCATGAGGAGTCCCAAGAACTTCGCGCAATCTGCCAAAGGGAAGACTTTCATTATGCGGAATTCATCACGCCGGGTACGACAGAGGCGCGTATGGAAAAGACGTGTCAAGGGGCAACAGGCTTTATCTACTGCGTTTCGAATAACGGCGTCACGGGGGTTAAGCAGGTGGACTATCGTACCATCGGCAAGGTCTGTGAAAAGGCACGCAACTTTACCGATACGCCGCTTGCCGTAGGCTTTGGTATTGGAAGCCCAGAGGCGGCAGTCGAGGCGGCAGAACATGCGGATGCCGTCATTTGCGGCAGTGCAGTCGTCGGACGTTTGACGGAAGGCAAGAAGGAAGAGGCATTCGCTCTCGTTCGTTCGATGCGCGAGGCACTTGACGCGGCATATTAAAAGCCATGCGGTAAGGAGGCAGTTATGCAGAGAACACCCACGAAGGCAGAGTTTCTCCAACTCTCGAAACATGCGAACATCATCGCCGTGGCGAAAGAGATCAACATGGATCTCGACACGCCGGTTTCCATCTATTACAAGCTAGTCGGGGACGCACCGGGTTTTATTTTAGAGTCTGTCGATACGACACATCAGCAATTCGGCAGATATTCCTTCATCGGTGCAGAGCCCTTTGCACGCGTCGAGGTCTATAAGAACAAGCTGATGATTGAAGAGAGCGGGCGCATGAAATCCATCGATGCTCCGCCTGTTACTGCGATTAAGAAATATCTTTCGCGCTATAAGAATGCACTCGAGAATGCCGAAATTCCACTTGCCTCAGGCGGCATGGTCGGTTACCTGAACTACGAGATTGTTGCGACGTTTGACCGCGTGCGCGGTATGCATCTCGGCGAAGAAGAACTTTTGGGCGAATTTATGCTCGCCCGTATCCTCGTTGTCTTCGATACGCGCATGAACCGCATGCGCCTCGTCTATATTGCCGATACGGCGGGGAAAGAGGCGGCAGAGCTTGAGGCGTACTATGATGCTATAGAAGTGAAGATGGACGATATAGCGAAAAAGCTTAAAGCGCCGCTCATATTGCCAGAGGGCAGCTGCCCGAAGCGGGCAGAAGATCTTGACTTCTTGCAGAAGTTTGGTAAGGCACCGCAGGATTTTCTCGATACGATTTACGAGGCTAAGGAACACATTTACGCCGGGGACATTTTTCAGGTCGTACCGTCACGTCAGTTCCGCGCGAAGATTACCAAGCCGTGCTTTCATTTCTACCGCCGCTTGCGGCAGGTCAATCCCTCGCCGTATATGTTCTATTTGAATTTCGGTGCGGTGAAGCTCGTCGGCGCCTCCCCTGAGATGCTGGTAAAGACGGCGGGTGAGCAGGTCTACACCTATCCGATTGCAGGTACGCGCCGCCGCGGAAAAGATGTCGAAGAAGATGCCAATCTCGCCAAGGGACTGAAAGCAGATAAGAAGGAATGTGCCGAGCACGCCATGCTCGTTGACCTTGCGCGCAATGACATCGGAAGAATCGCGCGGCCGGGTACCGTGGACGTGACGAAGTTCGAGGAGATCGAATACTTCAGTCATGTCATGCACATGGTTTCGGAGGTTCAGGGAAAGCTTAAGGAAAAGATGCATCCGATGGATGTTTTAGCAGCGACTTTCCCTGCCGGCACGGTGAGCGGTGCGCCGAAGCTTCGCGCAATGGAAATCATTCGTGCTCTCGAGCCCGTGCGCCGCGGCACGTATTCTGGCACTGTCGGCTATCTCGATTTTTCCGGTAATATGGATATGTGCATCACGCTTCGCACAATGCGCATCGAAAACGATGATGAGGCAGTCATTCAGTCTGGAGCGGGCATTGTCAAAGATTCTGTGCCGGAAAACGAGTACCGTGAGATTTTGCAGAAATCAAAGGCGCTCTTTGAAGTCGTCGAGGAGGTGGAAAACGATGTTGTTACTTTTGGATAACTACGATTCCTTTACCTACAATGTCTACCAACTTCTCGAGCGTCTCGGCGCAGAGGTCGACGTCGTGCGCAACGACGTCGTGACGGTTGGGGAAATTCGAAAGAAGAACTACGAAGCCATTGTTCTCTCGCCCGGGCCTGGTCTGCCAAAGGATGCAGGCATTACGGAAGATGTCATTCGCGCGCTCGGCGGCAGCGTCCCTATTCTCGGCATTTGTCTCGGTCATCAGGCAATCGGTGAGGTCTTCGGCGGAAAGGTCGTTCGCGCCGATGCGATCGTGCATGGAAAGAGTTCGAGCATTCGCCATAAGAAAACGGGTATTTACGAAGGGCTTTCCGGTGAAATGAAAGTAGCACGCTATCACTCACTTGTCGTCGACCGCGAGACGCTGCCAGACTGTTTGGAGGTAACGAGTGAGCTGGAAGATGGCATGATTATGGGGCTTCGCCATAAAGAACTCGATATCGAAGGCATTCAATTTCATCCGGAATCCATCTTGACACCGGAAGGACCGAAAATGATGG
>CAUVCH010000117.1:0-4086 GCA_963550265.1 uncultured Mitsuokella sp.
GATATGGCTAACCCAATATCTCCCTATGTCTGCCTACATCGTCGGGCGGCTGACAACGCCCGTTTTACCAAAGAGATTTACTCTAAGGTAGTTCTTGCTATGCGTGTGTAGTGTGGGGACTCATCACCGGAAAGCCACCTTGTGCCAAGCTGCTGAATATTCATCGCACCAATGCGGTCATCGTTGGACTGATATCCACACGAGCAGGTGTATAGATGCTTATGGTGACAGCGGTGTCCCCTGCGAATCGTTCCGCATTTCGGACAGCGCTGCGAGGTATACCTTGCAGAAACCTTCAGTACTTTGGAACGGTTCTCCTGCGCCTTATAGGAAAGGAACTGTTCCAGTTGATAGAACGACCAACTCCTTAGGTCATAGTTTTGTTTCGCTCCACGGGAGAGATTTGATGCTTCGAAACTCACGCCCGTCAAATCCTCAAGCACAAACAGCGTATCCTTGCCATATTTCTTGACGAGTGTCTTAGACATCCGATGGTTCACATCCGACATCCAACGGTTCTCTCGTCCGGAAAGGGCTTTGAGTCTACGCTTTGCGGCTTTTGTTCCCTTAGCCTGAAGCTCTTTGCGAATCTCTTGAAACTTGTGCCGTTTGGTCGCTATCTTTTTCCCGGAAACAAAATCGGTGTTACCCTTTTCATCATAGCTGACCATAAGGAAACGCAGACCACGGTCGATGCCGACAACATGCTGGACATTCTCCTTTTGGAAGGCCTCTGTCTCTTTGCTGACAGAGATATGGAGATACCATAAGCCTTTTAATGCTACGAGCTTTGCCGTGCCGAGTTTCCATGTGCCATCTAAGTACTTAGCAAAAGGCTTTCCCTGAAAGGTGCATTTCGTCCGCTTCCCCAGCGTATTGATGGACAGGATGCTTCCATCTTCTACAAAGCTATAGTCACGATTACGAACTAAGTCGGCTTGCGGCCGGCGAAACTGTATCGGGTTTCAGAGCCAGTCCAGCGTCTTTGTGATTCGTTTCCATGTTCCGTCCCTATCTTTGTACTGGAACGGATGTCTATATAACTGTTCCTTGACCGTCTTGTATCTGGCAATGGTCGTTTTAACAACCGATTGTGCGAGTTGTGACTTTAAAGCAAACACTTTCCGCAAGATAGGGTACAGCGTTTTGCTTAACTTTGTAAAAGCCAAGGGGAAGGCATGGGCAAAGATATACTGAGAAACAAAGTTACAGCCTTGACGATACCGTTCCGTCATCTGACGAAAGAGCATAACTTGTTCCTCGGTAACGTTTAGGCGAAGTTTTATGGTTTTGGTTAGGTTGGACATAGTATCACCTGCCTTTCTTACGCTTACACGACTTCGTCATAGTTAGTATATCATATAGTGTTCAATATTTATCGTATTTAAGAAAGTGAGGTGAAGCGGGCATTCCTCCCCGACCTTAGAGGTCGGAGTATCCTGCCCGCATTTGGATGAAATTTCCTGCGATAATTGAACTTCTCGTATTCCTTGCCGGCAGTATAGAAAGAAAAGCCTTGCTTTTTTTTTAGGCTTGCTGTATAATGGCATTGCTGTCGGGACGTAGCGCAGTTTGGTAGCGCGCTTCCTTGGGGTGGAAGAGGTCGCCTGTTCAAATCAGGTCGTTCCGACCATTTTAGTAAATAAAGAGACTGCTTAGGGCAGTCTCTTTTGTTTTTCAATACTTCATGGCCTCTTTCTTTGCGAGTTCGTCACAGCGTTCATTTTCGCTTACGCCGACATGTCCTTTTACCCAGTGAAAGCTAACCTTGTGTTCATTATACAGGCGGTCGAGTTCGATCCATAGATCTCGGTTTAAGACCTCGGTGCCATCGGCTTTTTTCCAACCGCGTTTTTTCCAGCTGTAAATCCATTTTGTCATGCCGTTCTTTAGGTATTGGCTGTCCGTGAACAGGGCGATTTTTGACGGTTGCTTCGGGAAGGAGAGCGCGGCTATAGCCGCGCGCATTTCCATGCGGTTATTCGTCGTCGCAGGCGCGCCTTCGGCCAGTTCAGTGATTTTTCCCGTTGCTGTCTCGCGGATAACACATGCCCAGCCGCCGGGCCCCATCGGGTTTTTCAGGCAGGAACCGTCTGTGTAGATGATGTAGTCGGCATCCGAAGGGGCGGAAGCAGATTTTTCCACACGGGAGACGCCCGTCTTTTTTATATATTGCGTATCTTCTGTATCGTTGAGCCATGCAAGGGCATCGCGTGCGCTCATAAAACCTTTGAACCTTGCGCCGTCAAAGCCTTCGACTTGTTTTTTGCACGCGTCCCAAGAGGTGAAGAGACCGGTGGATCGCCCTCGTTTTACAGCGTAAATTTTCTTTGCCATGTTTTCAATGCTCCTTTTGCTTTATGATTAAAGAGTATACCATGAGATGTGCCTTCTTTTCATGAGCCTATTGATCAACTGGATAAAACCTGTAGGGAAATCGGAAAATGAGTTGAAAAATTTTCCTTTCGATAGTAAACTAAAACACATTCGTATGGTTTCTGCGCGATGAAGGATGCTTTCGGCAAGGAGGTGCGCGGTGATTCGGATATTGGAAGGGATCGGCGCGTTTATTCTGCGGCGGCTCGCAGAGATTGGGACGCTCGTCCTCCTCTACGGTGCGACGTTCCGTGCGCTGAAACAGAAGGTGCGCATTCGTCATATCTTGGCGCAGATGTCGCATCTTGGTGTGGATTCATTGCTCATCGTTGCGCTGACGCTGCTCTTCACGGGCGTTGTCATGACACTCCAGACAGCGGACGTTCTGATACGCTTCGGCGCCCAGGGGACGGTTGGCGGTGTCATAGCGATTGCAATTGGACGCGAGCTCGGCCCTGTGCTCGTCGGCGTTGTCTGTGCTGGGCGCGTGGGCTCTGCCATCACGGCAGAGATTGCGACGATGAAGGTGACGGAGCAGATTGATGCGCTCCGTGTCATGGCGGTGAATCCGGTCGGCTATCTCATTGTACCGCGCATGCTTGCCTGCATGATCGTCGTGCCAATCCTCACGATTTTTGGCGATGTCATCGGTGTCTTGGGCGGCTGGCTGATCGCGGTCTTTTACTCAGGCATCACGACGTATTCGTTTCTAGATTCCATTCATCGTCTCGTCGTGCTCTTTGACTTTACGGGCGGCGTCTTTAAGGGGATCTTTTTTGGCAATGTCATCGCCGTCCTCGGCTGTCATTACGGGCTGAATTGTCCGGATGGTGCGGAGGGGGTCGGAAAGGCGACGACGAAGACGGTCGTGACGAGCATCATTGCCATCTTTGCGCTCAATGCACTTCTTACGTTCTTCCTTTACTAACAGAGGAAATTTATGATAAAGATAAGGCATGTCTCGAAAAAATTCGATGATATGGTAGCACTGCGGGATATCAATCTCGAAATTAAGGACGGAGAGACCATCGCCATCATCGGTGGGTCGGGCTCTGGAAAGAGCACGCTCTTGCGCCTTCTCATCGGGCTCATCAAACCGACGGAAGGCGAAATTCTCATTGACGGCAAGGATATTGCCCATATGAATGAAGCGGAGCTCGATAAGGTTCGCCTGCATATGGGCATGGTCTTTCAATACTCTGCACTCTTTGACTCGATGACGGTCGGCGAAAACGTCGCCTTTGGGCTCGTCGAACACACAAAGAAGACAAAGGCGGAGATACGCGTCGTCGTGCAGGAAAAATTGAAGCAGGTCGGGCTGCCGGACGTTGCAGACCTGATGCCGAATGAACTGTCGGGTGGCATGAAAAAGCGTGTGGGACTTGCGCGTGCCATTGCTTTTGAGCCGTCAATTATCTTTTACGATGAACCTAGCTCGGGGCTTGACCCCCTGATGACGGCAAAGATCGACGATCTCATTATCGAGATGCAGCGGACCCTGCATGTGACGAGCATCGTCGTTACACATGATATGGCAAGCGCCTGCCGCATTGCCAACCGTATCGCGATGATCTACGAAGGTGAACTTATCGCCTTTGCACCTGTCGATGTCTTTCAGAAGCTGCAGGATCCGCGCATACAAGCTTTTTTCCACACCTTGAAGCTTGCGCGCAGTGTATCATGAGAGGGAAAGGAAGGATTCATGAGTAC
>CAUVCH010000118.1:0-4085 GCA_963550265.1 uncultured Mitsuokella sp.
ACTGGCAATAAGTGATTTTGTTACAAAAAGAAACTTTGTTTTTTTGACTTTTTTTATTTTTCCTATTGACATTTTGACTAAAACGAGATAAGATAACAATCGAAGTTAGCACTCAGGCATTTTGAGTGCTAATAAAGCAAAAAGAATTTTATTTTGGTAGGAGGAAGATACCTATGATTAAGCCATTGGGCGAAAGAGTTGTCATCGAAGTAGCGGAAAGCGATGTTAAGACAGCAAGCGGGATCGTTCTGCCGGATACAGCAAAGGAAAAACCACAGAAGGGCAAGGTCGTGGCTGTCGGCGCAGGCAAGCTTCTCGACAACGGGCAGCGTGCAGAGGTAGAAGTCAAGGTCGGCGATAATGTTCTTTATTCCAAGTATTCTGGCACGGAAGTCAAGGTTGACGATAAGGATTACCTCGTCGTCCGCGAAAGCGACATCCTTGCAGTCCTTTGATTAAAAGTGAGCCGCATATTCGCGACTTTAGTCGTAGGCGGTTCAGTTTTGAATAACATAGAACGATTAGTTTATATATTTGGAGGCTAATATTTATGGCTAAGCAGATTCTGTTTGAAGAAGAAGCACGCCGCGCACTTGGTCGCGGTGTCGATCAGCTCGCAAATGCGGTAAAGATTACGCTCGGACCAAAAGGACGCAATGTCGTCCTCGACAAGAAGTATGGTGCACCGGTCATCACGAACGACGGTGTTACGATTGCGCGCGATATCGAGCTTGAAGATCCGTTTGAAAACATGGGGGCACAGCTTGTCAAGGAAGTCGCAACGAAGACGAATGACATCGCAGGCGACGGCACGACGACAGCTACCCTTCTCGCACAGGCAATGATTCATGAAGGCATGAAGAATGTCGTTGCAGGCGCAAATCCGATGATTATCAAGCGCGGCATCCAGAAGGCTGTCGATGCTCTTGTGGAAGAGATTAAGGCAAAGGCAAAGAAGATCGAGGGCAAGGCGGATATCGCGCAAGTTGCTACGATTTCTTCTGCGGATGCAGAGACGGGTGAACTCATCGCCGAAGCGATGGAAAAGGTTGGCAAGGACGGTGTCATCACGGTCGAAGAGTCCAAGTCCATGGCGACGAACCTCTCCGTCGTCGAAGGCATGCAGTTTGACCGCGGTTACATTTCCCCGTATCTCGTCACGGATACGGACAAGATGGAAGCTGTCCTCGATGATCCGTACATCCTCATCACGGATCGCAAGATCTCCGCTATCAACGACATTCTGCCGATTCTCGAGCAGGTCGTCAAGGCTGGCAAGCAGCTCGCTATCATCGCGGAAGACGTTGACGGAGAAGCATTGACGACCATCGTTGTCAATAAGCTTCGCGGCACGTTCAAGGCATTGGCTGTCAAGGCACCGGGCTTTGGCGACCGCCGCAAGGCAATGCTCGAAGACATCGCGATTTTGACGGGCGGCACGGTCATCAGCGAGGAGCTCGGCCGCAATCTTGATTCTGTCACGATGGAAGATCTCGGACGCGCACGTCAGATTCGTTCGACAAAGGAAGAGACGACGATTGTTGACGGCACGGGAGACAAGGCAGCTATTGCCGCTCGCGTTGCACAGATTCGCAAACAGATCGAAGAGACGACGAGTGACTTCGATAAAGAGAAGCTCCAGGAGCGTCTGGCAAAGCTCGCAGGCGGCGTTGCCGTCATCGAAATCGGCGCTGCCACCGAAGTGGAGATGAAAGATAAGAAGTATCGCATTGAGGATGCTCTGAATGCAACGCGTGCAGCTGTTGAGGAGGGCATTGTCGCAGGCGGTGGTACGACCTTCGTTGACATTCTCCCAGCGCTTGACAGACTCAATGTTGAGGGCGACGAAAAGGTCGGCGTCGAAATCGTTCGCCGCGCTGTTGAAGAGCCAGTTCGTCAGATTGCAGACAATGCAGGTCTTGAAGGCTCCGTCGTTGTCGAGAACGTCAAGAAGGCAGGCACGGGCGTTGGCTTTAACGCACTCTCTAACGAGTACGTCGACATGATCGAGACAGGCATTGTCGATCCGGCCAAGGTCACGCGTTCCGCACTTCAAAATGCAGCTTCTATCGCTTCGATGGTGCTCACGACGGAGACGCTCGTTGCAGACAAGCCGGAAAAAGAAGCTCCGATGCCGCCGGCAGGTGCACCGGGGATGGGCGGCATGCCGGGCATGATGTAAGGCGCCACAACCCATAAGGATAAGATACAGCACATTTGTGTAGAAAACAGTCTCGAACAGTTCATGTCCGGGGCTGTTTTTTCGTCTAAGGCTATTGACATTTCCATTCCGGCATTGTACGATAGTACCCGTCAGCGTCTTTGTCTGTCCTTTTTGTGGAAAGGATAGGCAGCGCATAAATCTACGTGAAATCTATGAACGGAAAATAGTAGCAAGGGGAATTCTCTTCCAGCGAGTCGGCGGTTGGTGCAAGGTCCGGCAGGGAAAGCTTTGTGAATGGTTCCGCGAGAGCTCACCGAAAGGCACGATTGTCGAGTAGGCTGGGACGGCTGCTTCCGTTAAAGAGCTACGATATCGGTGTTTTGCTTTGGCAGGACGTCCTGTATCGGAATTGAGAGGGAGAAATTTCTCCGAAATCGGGTGGCACCGCGATACTTTCGCCCCGGCAGAATGCTTTTATTCTGTCGGGGCTTTTCGTATAGGTCGAGAATCTGGCGAGATTGTTTGCTTATGAGGTGGTGAGCGTATGTTTTTGACGAAACTTTGCGGGATGAAGACAATCGAAGCAGCTCGTGCAGCGGAACGTGCCGGAGCGGATATGATTGGTTTTATTTTTTGGAAACAGGCAAGGCGATATGTCGCGCCGGAATTGGCGAGAGAGATTGCTGGGCAGCTTGCGCGGGTAAAAAAAGTCGGTGTCTTCGTCGATGAAGATATATCTGTCGTTCAGAAGATTGCGCAGCTTGTGCCGCTGGACTATGTACAGCTCCACGGCCATGAGACAGCAGAATATGCGGAAGAGATAGGTGTTCCCGTTATCAAGGCATTTCGCTATACAGCGAATCTTTCTGCGGATGAAGTGAACGCCTATCCTGCCGAAATCGCATTGATCGACGCCTATCAAACGGGCGTCCCGGGAGGGACAGGAGAGACATTTGATTGGCGCTGTGCCGCCGAAGTACTTGCAAAGATAAAGAAGCCCATCCTCATTGCAGGAGGTATCTCGGAGAACAATTTCAGAGATGCCATGGAGATATTTCACCCGTACGGTCTTGATGTATCGGGAAGCTTGGAGATAAACGGGGAAAAGAGCATAGCGCGCATCGAAAGCTTTTTGTCCGCCGTCCGTACTTATATGAAGGAGAAGAAAGCGTAAAGGAGTTTGAAGATATGCGAGATATTTTAGCGGAGATCGTCGAGAAGAAAAAGGAGATTGTCCGAGATGCCAAGAAGCAGCTGCCGATTGGCGAGATTATGGAAAACATGTCGTACGCCTCTTTTGAAGGCAGTCATAGCCTTAAGAAACACGGCTGGAGTCTCATTGCCGAGTGCAAGCTTCAGAGCCCGGCAAAGGGGAGGCTGACAAGATCGCACAGCGTTCTTGAACTTGCTAAGACGTATGAGAAAAACGGTGCGACGATGCTCTCTGTGCATACGGATCCGCATTTTCTCGGCAAAAACGAAGATTTTATCGAGGTGCGGAAATCGGTGAAGCTGCCGCTCCTTCGGAAGGATTTTATCATCGACCCGTATCAAATCTATGAGTCGCGTTATCTTGGCGCGGATGCCGTGCTGCTCATCGTTCGAATTTTAACGCCGCAGCTCTTAAAGTCCTTTCTCTATCTTACTTGGAGCCTCGGCATGGACGCACTGCTTGAGGTGCATGATGAAAAGGATCTCGATACAGCCCTTCGGACGCCGGCGCATATCATCGGTATCAATAACCGCAACCTCGTGACGTTTGAAACATCGATTGCAGAGACGTTGAAGCTCATGCCGAAGATGGATAAGACGCGCATCATCATCAGTGAGAGCGGCGTCTTCACCGCCGATGATGTGCGGACGCTGAAGGCTGCACAATGCGATTGCATCCTCGTTGGCGAAGGACTGGTAAGGGCGGAGG
>CAUVCH010000119.1:0-4050 GCA_963550265.1 uncultured Mitsuokella sp.
GGCAAGAACGCCTTGATGATGAATACCCTGCGCAAGGCTGTCCAGCTTTTCCCGCGAAATCATACGATAGGGGACGCCCTTCGTTTTTGCCAGCTCGATGAGTTTCCCCGCCGCACTGCCATACATCCCATCAACTAGGTAGAGTGTGTTGATGCCCCGTCCCGCGGCAAGTGCTTCTGCAACAGCATTTTTCCCTGCGAGAAGATTTTCCGCCGGAATGTCTGGCGCTGCATTTTTTCTGCCGTTTTTACGATAATCCCTACTCATTCTTCTTCCTCTCGGAGTTTCAGCATGGCGTCAAGATGTCCGCAGGTCATCTCACCTTCCGGGCAAAACCCCGTGTTGATGCAGCTTGCTCCCGCATTGAAAAACAAGGCAGGCGCAACCTTTTTCACCTCTATGAGCATCTTATTTGCCATCGCGCGAATTTCCCATTGAGCACGCAGGCAGCAGCGGAGATTGAAGAAGTGCAGAAGGCTTCGTGCATTCATCGTGATGAGAATCTTCGTCTCTGTCGCATTGGCGAGCACATAGCGCGCATCTTCTTTCGGCACGCCGAGCTCGACAAGCGCATCATACGTCTCGCGAATTTTCGCGATGAGCGCATCATACTTTGCCCTTGCCTCGGGAATCCCTGCTACCTTCGGCGGCGTGATGTACTGAAAACCATGCGCGGCGACATAGCGCTGAGACTGTTGGTCATAGCTTGCGATGCGGTGACGAACGAGCTGATGTGTCAAGACGCGGCTCACGCCCTCGACGCCAAAGGTAAAGCTCACATGCTCCAGCGTCGAACCGTGCCCGATCTTCACCATTTTCCGCACCATCGCGCGAATTTCGTCTTTCCCCATCTTTTCTGCAAGCTCTTCTGCGCCGCTAGCCGAGTAACAAAGGCGCGCCGCCATCGCGACGACGCACTCAGGCTCTGGTGTATAATCCAAGAGTTTGACTTTCAGCTCCAATATACACTCTCACTTTCAAAAATGTTACCCTTTTTTCTCCTGCACCACCTTCATCATTTCACCAAGGATAAAGGTAAATGCTGCATCTGTGATTTCTTCCAGCCGCTCTTTCTTCTCGTCGAGCATCAATCGTCCGAGAAGCGCTTCAAATCCCGTACTTGCATGGTACTCAGCGATACTTGCGGCACGTGTCGCATGACTTCTATGGTTGCGGGCACGACGGTAGATCGCCTTTTCCTCATCGGTCAGCATCGGCTCAATGTGCTTATATGCCTTTGCCTGCCAGACGGCGGAAACAATGCGCGCTGCGAGATCATGAAGCGCTTGAACATGCGCCTGTTCGTAATCCAATAGATGTGTGCGCACGAAGAGATGAAAATAGGCATCTCCGATATAGGCGAGAACCAGCGGGTTCATCTGCTGCGTATCGAAACCATCGAATCGCTTCTTTACGCCCCCCGCTTCATCCTTCGTCAAAATATCGCGCACAAGTTTTTGATATTGCTCAAATTTCATAGGCTTAAGTGCGCTTCCAGCGGACGCCGCGCGGCGTATCTTCCAGCACGATGCCCGCATCCTTCAGACTGTCACGGATTTTGTCGGCAGCTGCCCAATTCTTTTCCTTACGCGCATCCTGACGAAGTTGGATGATGATGTCCATCAATTTTTCTGCGAGGTCATCCGCCCCCTGTTCCACGCGCTCAAAGATACCGATGATGCCCGCCATATAATGGTAGACATCCGCTGCCCTGCTGAAATTTTTCCGGTCAAAGCCCGCGCCGTTTTCCACTTCCTTCGCGTAGATATTGATCGCTTTTGAAAGGGCAAACATCTGGCTGATGGCGAGCGCGGTATTAAAATCATCATCCATTGCCGCATCAAATGCCGCCTGCAGTTTTTCCGCTTCCTCTGCGAGAGACGCCGCCGTATTTGCCTCACCTTCTTTTTTAAGAAGTTCTGTAACCAGTTCTTCGCTATTTCTCAGGCGCGCAAGGCTTGTCTCCGCTTCTTTCAAACGTTCATCCGAAAAGTCTAGTGGACTCCGGTAATGTGTCTCAAGAATGAAGAAACGAACCACTTCCCCGGCGTATTCCTTCAAAATGTCTTTCACCGTAAAGAAATTATTCTTCGACTTTGACATCTTCTCATTGTGAATCGTGATAAAGCCGTTGTGCAGCCAATACTGTGCAAAACTGTGGTCGTCGCCAAGCGCCGCTTGGCTCTGCGCAATCTCATTCTCATGATGCGGGAAGATGAGGTCACTGCCGCCGCCGTGGAAGTCAAACTTCTCGCCGAGATACTTCAGGCTCATCGTCGAACACTCGATATGCCAGCCGGGACGCCCCTTGCCCCATGGG
This sequence comes from uncultured Mitsuokella sp., assembly GCA_963550265.1. Lineage (GTDB taxonomy): Bacteria > Bacillota > Negativicutes > Selenomonadales > Selenomonadaceae > AWVT01. The sequence goes on from CAUVCH010000119.1 coordinate 2,321, forward strand.
CTGTCCCACGATGGTTCACCATGCTTTGCCGCCTTCCAAAGCGCAAAGTCCATCGGATGATGCTTGCGTGCATCCACTTCGATGCGCGCGCCCGCTTCCATATCTGAGAGATTACGCCCGCTGAGCTTACCATAGTGCGCGAACCTTTCGACGCTGTAGTAGACACCTGCCCCTTCGATCGGATAGGCATAGCCCTTTTCAACCAGCGTCTCAATCATCTTCACGATGTCCTCCATCGTTTCGCTGACGCGCGGATAAATTTCGGCATGGCGGACATTCAGCGCATTCATCGCTTCGAAATATCCCTCGATGTAACGATTGGCAATGACGTTCCATGTGACGCCCTCGCGATTTGCCGCCGCAATGATCTTATCGTCGACGTCCGTGAAATTCTGGACATAATGGACAACTTGTCCCTTCTTTGCGAAATAACGACGAATGACATCCCACGTGACAAACGGACGCGCATTGCCTATGTGCGGATCGTTATACGGGGTAACACCGCAGCAATAAATTGTGACTTCCCCCTCTTTTTGCGGGTGAAACGCTTCCTTCCTGCGCGACATCGTATTATAAACTTTCAGCATCTCATTGCCTCCAAGACATTTCTTTTATCGAATGCTTTACCGCCGCTCATGCATGCTCTTTTTCGGCAGCAAGTCTTTCTTCAAGTGCAGCGACCTTTTTCTCAAGCGCATGAATCTGGTTCATCATGCAGGTACGCATCTCCTCATCAGGATCCGGCAGCATATCGTGATCGAGGTCGACATCGAGTTCATCTTCTATCTCATCTATGCGGTCAGTCGGCTCCACCAGCCCATGCTTAACTGCTTCCTTCAATTCATCTGCCGTGCGGACGCGCTTGCCGTGCATGACGACGATGCGCCCCGGAACGCCGACAACCGTCGCATAGGGCGGCACCGACCGCAATACGACAGCCCCCGCACCGATCTTCGCATGGTCGCCGACGGTAAAGGAGCCTAGCACCTTCGCCCCCGACGCCACGACGACATTATTGCCGATGGTCGGATGGCGCTTGCCGCTTTCCTTTCCCGTTCCGCCGAGCGTGACGCCTTGATAGAGAGTGACATTTTTGCCGAGCTCCGCGGTCTCGCCGATGACAATGCCTGTACCATGATCGATGAACAGTCCCTCGCCAATCGTCGCGCCGGGATGAATTTCAATCCCCGTCAAAAAGCGCCCGATATTCGATATGATGCGCGGAACGAGCACCCAGCCACGCCGATAAAATGCATGCGAGATGCGATGCAGCCAGATCGCATGAAGTCCCGAGTAGCAAAAGAGAACTTCGACAACGCTCTTTGCCGCAGGGTCACGTTCAAAAACGACGCGGATATCCTTGCGAAGCCTGGAAAAGAATTTCATAGCATCCTCGCTTTCTCCTTTTCAGGCTTCACTTCTTTTCGATACCGACGACGGCGTAAGCCGCGATGCCTTCTTCCCTTCCGGTAAAGCCAAGTCTCTCCTCCGTCGTCGCCTTCACATTAACCTCGCCCAGCGTGACCCCAAGCGTGCTGGCAATATTTTCCTGCATCTCAGGGAGGTAATCTTTCAACTTCGGCCGCTGGGCGACGATGGTACAGTCCGCATTACCGACAACATAGCCCTTTTCGCCCAGAAACTCCATGACGCGTGCGAGAAGCACGAGGCTGTCCGCCCCCTCGTATATTGGATCGGTATCCGGAAAATGCTGCCCAATATCGCCAAGC
>CAUVCH010000120.1:0-4039 GCA_963550265.1 uncultured Mitsuokella sp.
CGCTCTACGAGATGAGCGCAGCAGCTTATCAGCAGGCACAGGCAGCGGGCGGCGCTGCAGGTGCGCAGCCGGGTGCTGATGCAGGCGCTGGTGCCAATGCAAGTGCAGGCGCAGCAGAGAGCGGCAGCAGGGAAGAAGATGTCGTTGACGCAGAGTTTACGGATGTCAAAGACGACAAGAAATAATCGCTCGTGCCGTGGTAACACGTAAGCAAGCGAGACAAGCGGGTCGTAGGGCTAGCCTTCGCCCGCTTGTTTTTTAGGGAAGCGATGGGGAACATGGCTTTACTGAAACAGGTGGTGCAATGTGAGCGAAAAACGCGATTACTATGAAGTCCTCGGCATCGAGAAGGGTGCGTCGGATCGAGAGATCAAGAGAGCCTATAAGAAGATGGCGCGAAAATATCATCCAGATCTCAACCGCGATGACCCGAAGACTGCTGAGGAAAAATTTAAGGAAGTCAACGAGGCATACGAAGTTCTCAAAGACCCGAAGAAGAAACAGGCATACGACCAATTCGGTCATGCTGCTTTTGAAGGCGGCATGGGCGGCGGCGGTGGTGCCGGCGCCGGCTTCAGCGGTTTTGGCGGTTTTAGCAGCGGCTTTGGCGGTGGCGGCGGTGGTTTCGACGATATCTTTGACATGTTCTTTGGCGGCGGCGGTCGATCGCACGGCGGTGCGCCACGTGCTCAGCGCGGCAGCGATTTGCGTTATGAACTGGCCGTAACCTTCGAGGAAGCGGCGTTTGGAAAGAAAGTTGAAATCAGCTACCAGCGTACAGAGTCTTGCTCTGACTGCCACGGTGAAGGCGGAACGGATGTCACGACCTGTCCCGATTGTCACGGTACAGGCGTGCGCCAGCAGGTACAGAATACCCCGTTTGGACAGGTCATGAATCAGACGACCTGCCCACGCTGTCACGGCGCCGGTAAGACGGTAAAGAATCCCTGCAAGAAATGCCATGGTTCAGGGCAGGTTCGCGCGCAGCATAAGGTCGATGTCACGATTCCAAAGGGCGTCGACCAGGGGACGCGGCTTCGCGTCTCAGGCGGCGGCAATGCCGGCGCGCACGGCGGCGGCTATGGCGACCTTTACGTATACATCGTCGTGCAGCCACATAAGTTCTTTAAGCGCAGCGGCAACGATGTCATCGTTGAAGTGCCGGTTTCCTTCGTCGAAGCCGCGCTCGGTGCTACGGTACAGGTTCCGACACTCGATGGACCTGTCGACATGAAGATTCCCGAGGGCACACAAAATGGCAGGACACTTCGTCTGAAAGGACGCGGCATTCCCTATCTGCGCGGTTCGGGGCGCGGTGATGAGCATGTCATCGTAAAGGTGCTGACACCGCAGAATCTGACCTCGCGTCAAAAAGAACTCCTCCGTGAATTCGGCGAGCTCAGCGGCGACAAGGTAAACCCAGAAAAGAAGAGCTTCCTTGATGGATTAAAAAATATATTTAAATAAAATTTTGCTTTTTAATCGGTGGAGAAACGGGAATTCTTCACCGATTTTTTTGTTTTCTGCTGTATAATGGAAATGATTCCTAATAAAAAGAAAGCAGGCTGCTGTATGCCATTTTATCAACGTCTTCTCGGACATACCTGGATGATTCTTCGGCATAAATTCTGGGTCTTCTATTTCTGCGTTATTGCAGGAATCCCTTGGCAGGGACTGATTCATGATCTGTCTAAGTTTTCACCGGTAGAATTTTTAGAGGGCGTCCGCTATTACAACGGAAAGATTTCACCGATTCGCATTTCAAAGGAGAAGCACAATGGCTTTTCCATGGCATGGATTCATCATCATGGCCGAAACCTTCACCATTATGAAGCATGGTTTGACAATTTCGACCATGGCCCCGTTGCACGCGATATGACGTACAAGTACGCTGTTGAGATGGTTTGTGACTGTCTCGGCGCAGGAAAGGCGTATGGGCGGAGTGCCTTTACTTTGCAGGCAGAATACTACGGCTGGTGGAAACGCCGCCTGGCAAATGGCTGCGGCATGAGTGACCATATGAAGGACTTTATGGAAGAGGTGCTCAGCCGTTTGGCAAAGACGAACAGTCTGCGCATTCTGCGGCCAAAGTCGCTGCGCGATATTTACGAGCGGAATGTCGGAAAATATCATAGAGAAGATACCTAATTTATCTGAAGTGTACATCAAATTGTTACGCGTTATTTTCATCTTTATTTGATAAAATTCAACTTCATGAGGTGAATGCTATGATGGATATGCCTGTCAACTGTTTGGATCAAATACATAAGATCGACTGGGATAAAATCAAGCAGAAGGTCGAAGATTACGGACCGGCGCTCAAGGTTATACAGGGGACTTGGTCGAAGGAAAGTATTCTAGACATTGCCAATGGACGTCTCTTTGTTCCCGACAGCGTGATGAACGATGCGATTGCAAACAGCTTGCGTGAAGATGGAAAGCTAAATTCGCTGGTCATTGCATCTAAGGAAAACGGACGCATAGAGATTACAGCAGACGCAAAGAATTTCGGAAAAGTCGAGCTTTCGGGCGAACTCAGGGAGTTTGTTCATAAAGGCGATACGTCGTATGCTGTTTACCGCGTCCGAGAGCGCAATCTTCCGGGGCACGGGCTCATGTCTTGGATCTTTTCTCGCATCTCCATGTCGATGGCACAAAAGCTTGTCGGCCATATCAAGGTACCGGACGACATGGCGATGGAGATTCATGGCAATCGCGTCCGCGTTGATTACAGCAAAGCGCTTGCAGCATCTGACTTTGGACAGACACAGTTTGAAGGGCATCGCCTGATCGACATGATTGAAATCAAGGGTGCACAGCCAAAGGAAGGCGGTGTCGAGTTTCAGACAGAGCTTCATGTACCAAAGGATGTAAGGGATGCGCTGATTCGCATTGCAAAGGATAAGATGATGAATAAGGAGGAGTAAGTTGCGTATTTCCAGAACAGGAAAGATCATCGTCATTTTCTCGGTCGCTCTGACAACCTTCCTGCCGTTTAGTGCAAGGGGAATGGCACGTGCTAAGGTGGAACAGCCGAAGAAGATCGTCTTTGTACCGCATGACAATCGCCCAATTTCAGACAAGCAGACAGCAGAAGTTGCGGAAAAGCTCGGCTATAAGGTCGTTGTACCGCCGGACGATATGCTCGGCAGCCGCGATGACCTCGGCAATCCGGAAAAGCTTTGGACGTGGCTCGATGAAAACATCGTCGGGGCTGATGCCGCTGTCATTTCAGCGGACTCCATGCTCTACGGCAGTCTTGTCGCCTCGCGCAAGCATGATGAAGACAAGAAAAAGCTGCTTGAACGCGTGGAACGCTTCAAAAACTTCCGCAAGATGAATCCGAAGCTCGATCTCTATGTCTTTGGATCCATCATGCGCACGCCGCGTTCTGGTGAGGCTTCCGGCCATGAAGAACCGGGCTATTACCGCAATTACGGCTCAGATATCTTCCGCTATACAGAGCTGAAGGATAAGCAGGAGGTTAAAGGACTTTCCAGCCGTGAGAAGAAAGAATATGCTTTCCTCGGACAACTCATTCCCAGTCGGTCGCTTTCCGACTGGATGGGACGTCGCGAAAAGAATTATGCTGCCAACGAGAAGATGATCGACCTTACGAAGAAGGGAACGTTTAACTACTTTGTCCTCGGTCGTGACGACAATGCGCCGTATTCACAGACGCATTATGAGACGCGCCACCTTCTCGAGCAGGGCAAGGACATTGGTCCGACGCGCTTTCAGTCGATGGCAGGTATCGACGAGATGGCGATGCTCATGATGGCGCGCGCCGTCAATGATATGCGCCGTGAAGTTCCTTTTGTTTTCGTCAAGTACAACTGGGGGCGCGGCGAGCATACGATTCCATCCTATTCGGATGAGACGATCGGTGACTATATCCACAAGGCAATTCTGGCGACAGGCGCGATGCAGGTTCCTTCGCCGGAGAAGGCAGATGTCGTTCTCACCGTCAATACAAATGCCAACGGCAAGACCTATGAAGCCAATATGGCAAGTAATGACGGCCAGCCGCGCAGGGATA
>CAUVCH010000121.1:0-4025 GCA_963550265.1 uncultured Mitsuokella sp.
AAAGGAAATTCCTTTTAGCGATATCGACGGTGTACGCGTCGGCAATGCGCAAAATGAAAAGGGAAAGACAGGCGTGACAGTGCTAGTTTTTCCAAAAGGTGCAAAGACAGGCATCGATATATCTGGTGGCGGTCCAGCCTCACGCGAAACGCCTGTTCTAGACCCAACTAAGGAAAATCTTGGAATCCATGCCATTGTCCTAGCCGGAGGCAGCGCCTATGGCCTTGATGCGGCCGGCGGTGTGATGCAGAGTTTGGAGTCACATGATATCGGCTTTCCGACAAGTTACGGACGCGTCCCGCTGGTCGTACAGAGCGATATCTACGATCTGGGCTATGGCAGTTCTTCCATTCGTCCCGACTACAAGATGGGATTTAAAGCCACAGAAAATGCAATGAGAAAAAGCTTGCCAACAAGCGGATCTGTCGGTGCAGGGGCAGGGGCAACCGTGGGGAAACTTCGTGGAATGAAATGTGCACAAAAAAGCGGCATCGGTTATTACGCAGTCAAAATCGGTAATCTAAAGCTCGGTGCCGTTGTCGTTGTCAATGCACTCGGCGATATCTATGACGATGGGAAAAAGATCGCCGGGCTGATGAACGAAGATCGCACGGCTTTTTCCGACAGTGTTGAAGAGCTCTATCACATGAAACAGCCTAGTGAATCTTCTTTGCGCACGAATACGACCATCGGTGCTATTGTAACCAACGGAAATTTTGACAAAGCCGAACTGACGCGAATCGCTGCACAAGCTACGAATGCCTATGCACGCGCGATTAGACCTGTGGGTACGCTGGCCGATGGAGATACAGTTTACGCTGCGTCATGTGGAAACCTCACGGCGGCAGATGTTAACATGGTCGGCACACTTGCCGTTGAAGTTATGGAAAAGGCTATTATAAACGCTGTCTCATCTGCCAATATGCCAGATGAAGAATATCTTGCAAACTGTCTCGCACCGATAAAAAATAAAAATATCTAAATGAAAAGGTTGCTTCATAAAATATTTTATGAAGCAACCTTATTTTTATCTATACGGTTTATATCCTACACGCTATAATTCTTCTCTTTGCTCCGCTACAGGTTCCAGATCTCTTTTATCGTCCTGAAGATCACCTGCTGTCTTACGGTTTAAGATGCGCATAAACTCATCACCAGTAATGCTTTCTTTTTCGTAGAGATACGCGGCCAGCTCATCGAGTTTCTCTCTATTTTCTTCGAGGAGAGCCTTCGCCTTATCATGTTGCCTCCGGACGAGATCGACGACACGTTTATCAATCTGCTCCTGCGTTGCGGCAGAGCAGGCAAGCGTTGCGTCCCCGCCCAAATAGCGGTTGTTGATGGTCTCCATTGCAACCATGCCAAATTCTTCGCTCATGCCGTATCTTGTAATCATGGCGCGCGCTAGTTTTGTCGCCTGTTCAATATCGTTTACAGCACCGGTGCTAACCTGTCCGAACTTTACTTCTTCCGCAGCTCTGCCGCCGGTAAAGGTCGCGATCTTCTGCTCGAGTTCTTCACGCGTCACGATGTACTTGTCCTGTTCCTCGACCTGCATCGTATAACCGAGCGCACCGGATGTCCGTGGGATGATGGTAATCTTTTGAACGGGAGCCGTATGACTTTGCAGTGCTGCGACAAGGGCATGACCGATTTCATGATAAGCGACCGTATGTTTTTCCTTATCAGAAAGGATCGCGTTTTTCTTCTGATAGCCTGCAATGACAACTTCAACACTTTCTTCAAGATCGGTCTGCGTGACCGTACTTCTGCCGCTGCGAACTGCCCTTAGTGCCCCTTCGTTTATGATATTGGCAAGCTCTGCACCCGACGCACCGGCTGCCATTCTTGCGATATTATGAAAATTGACGTTAGTGTCAAGTTTGACTTTCTTACCGTGAACGACGAGAATCTCCTCGCGCCCTTTGAGGTCTGGCAGTTCGACAGGAACGCGGCGGTCAAAACGGCCAGGGCGTAAAAGCGCGGGGTCAAGAGAATCCGGACGATTTGTAGCCGCAAGGATGATGACGCCTGTATTGCCTTCAAAACCATCCATCTCCGTTAGGAGCTGATTCAGCGTCTGTTCGCGCTCGTCGTTGCCCATGAGATTGCCGCTGCGTTTCTGTCCGATGGCATCTATCTCGTCAATAAAGACGATACACGGTGCCTTTTCCTTTGCCTGCTTAAAGAGGTCACGCACTTTTGACGCCCCCATGCCAACGAACATTTCGACAAACTCAGAACCTGCGATAGAGAAAAACGGTACGCTCGCTTCGCCGGCAACAGCTTTTGCCAGCATGGTCTTGCCGGTACCCGGCGGGCCGACAAGAAGTACGCCCTTTGGCATGGCGGCTCCGATGGCCGAATACTTTTCTGGATTATGAAGATAATCGACAATCTCAGAAAGATTTTCCTTCGCTTCGTCTTCGCCGGCAACATCGCTGAAATGAATGCCTTCGGAGCTTGGAACGTAGATTTTTGCCTGGTTGCCCGAACCGCCGAACATCATAGAGTTGCCGCCGACACGGTCAAAGAGCTTCCGGCTAAGATACTGCCCGATAGCAAAGAAGATGAGAATCGGGAGAATCCACGTGAGAAAGAAGGACAAAAGCGGCGATGCCTCTTCCTTGATATCCTGTGTAAAGGTGGCGCCCGACTTATCAAGACGCTCGGCGAGCGTCGGGTCATTCATGAGTCCCGTCTTATATTTCTTAGCATCTTCTTTTTCCGTGAATACGATCTGATTTGACTGAACTTCAACATGGTCTATCTTTTGTTCTTCGATCGCCTGCATAAAGGTACTATAGTCGACCTGCTCGATCTGCGCTTCATCAAAGTAAGGCCGCGCCATTTCATTAAAGAGCAAGATCGCACCGATGACCAAGATGTAATAGAAAATCATCGGCCGTTTCGGTTTTTTCATCTCCTGCATAACTCGCCTTTCTCTACTCGTATGCCGCTTGATTCCCGTTTCGACAAAAGCTCAGCACATGACCCTTCACTTTGGCATGACGAGCTTCCTGACATGGATATCGACTTCTTCCACCGTCATCCCCGTCATAAACTCGACAGTGGTGCGCACCTTTTCCTGTTCTTTACGAAGCAGTGAAGGTATGCTGCCGCTATAGCAGAGAGTGACGTCTACCTTGATGCGAATCCCCCGCTCTTCACCGTTCTTGAAGACATGATCCACGCGTATGTGACTTGCTTTTTTTATGGCATCGTTCTTTATCATTTCAAAGCGGATGATGTCGCCCACCGCCTTGTCATCGATGTCAAGCTTGCCATAATAGCTAAAAATCGGACGAACGATAGACTTTTCTCCAAGGCGGCGGCGCTTTCTCGAAGAATGTTTGAAGAAAGACTGCAATGGATCGATAAGATAGCCGGAAAAATGTGGGCGAAGTTCGATGGTCGGCACAGGAATGATATGCTTTCCCTCTTTCAGTCGATGGAACTGTGCCTTGGCAATCTCTGCTTTTGTCGCAATGTCTTCGATATGGATGATCTCCTTAATTGAGGGAAGTTTCAGTGCTTTGGCAATCTTATGCACCATGTGCTCACTCGTTCCGAGAATAAGAATGCGATGCGGTTTCGTCTTTTCAATCGCAGTGCGCACTTCCTCCGCATGCCCTGGAAGAATAAAGATGGCGCGGCGTACTGCCATGATGCGATTTTGTTCTTTTTTCGCGGATTTGCCCGCGATGATCTTACCATCCTTGATAAGGATTCCATCATCGATAATAGCATTTGCCGCGTGTTTATGCGCTACGAAGAGCGCACGATGGCTCTTACCGGTACCGCTTGGTCCCACCAAGGCGATAACATCCATTAGTCTTCCTCTTTTCTAAAAGCTTTTTCATTTAGTTTTCCGCACGATAAAAGGGTACGGCGTATTCATCCGGAATAGTAAAGACGCCTATCTCTGTCGGATAACGCGTCGGAAAGCCGTGAAAATCAGAGCCGCCGGCAGGCAGTAAACCGTACTTTTTTGCTAATTCCAGATAATGTGCCGTGTCATCTTC
>CAUVCH010000122.1:0-4022 GCA_963550265.1 uncultured Mitsuokella sp.
GCCGTCACCTCATATCCCTTTTTTACCAGGAGCTGCGTCAGATCTCGTCCATCCCTCGTTCCTGCTGCGACAAAAATCATGCCCGTTCCTTCTTGGCATAGCCGCGCGGTGTAATCATCCAGCCATCCTTGACATACGTCTCAGAATTGCCGATGATGACGAGAGAAAACATATTGATTTCCTCTTTTGTAAAATCCTTCAATGTCGATAGAATCTTTTCTTCGCCCTCACGGCTCGCCCCCGTCACGATGCCGACCGGGGTTTCCGGCGACTTGTGCTTTAAGAGGATGTTTTGAATCTCGGCGATGTTTTCCGCACGCTTCTTGCTTTTCGGATTGTAGAGTGCGATGACGAAATCACCCTCTGCCGCCATTTCTGCACGCTTCTTAATCTTTTCCCACGGAGTCAGCAAATCCGAAAGACTGATAACTGCAAAATCATGCATGAGCGGTGCGCCGAGGACAGATGCCGCCGCATTTACGGCAGAGACGCCCGCAATGACGCCGCCGAAGGTCGGACGCTCCGCTTTTGGAAGCTCCAAGATAAGCTCGAGAACCAGTCCCGCCATGCCATAGACGCCTGAGTCGCCGCTGGAGATAACGACGACTTCTGCGCCTTTCTGCGCTTCTTCCACTGCCATCTTGCAGCGGTCGATCTCCTGCATCATCGCCGTACCGATGACCTTGCGGTCACCGAGCAGCACGTCGATAAGCTTGATATAGGTATTGTAGCCGACGATGACGTCCGCAGATTCGATTGCCTTCTTTGCGCGCGGCGTCATGTCTTCCAGACTGCCGGGACCGATGCCGATGACTGTGATCTTTCCAAATTCTGCCATAATAAAGCTACCGTCACTTTCTTTCGCTTTGTCTTCAGGAGGGCAAAGCGCCCGCCCACGGCGCCCGCCATAGTCAGTGCCGCTGCCTCACACACGTTTCCAATGCCGATTGTCTCTTTCACAAAGGCGGATTCGGCAAGGCGATAACGCGTGATTGTCTCCTGCATTTCTTCGTTGTTATAAAATGTAATCGGAACATCGAGTGTTTTTGCCGCTCCGATAAGTCCCGCTTCGTTTTTCTTGAAAGTCGTACTAGAAAGAGCGTCTATGCGCGTCTTGCTGAGTCCGACCGATTCACATGCTTCCCCAAGCGCCGCCAGAACTTCTTCTTCCGTCGTTCCCTTCCGGCAGCCAACGCCTGCAAGCAAGCGGCGCGGCAGAAGAAAGAGAATGCCCTCTGTATCTTCTCGGATGCGATCTGTCAAGAGGACAGCAGGCCGTAAGGGAATCGTCTCCTCTTTCGCGCCTTTGAAAACACGCACTTGGATACCGCATGCAAGAAGAGAATCTTTGTAAAAAGCCGCATGCTTCATATCACGCTGCACATAATAGGGAACTTCTCGCCTTTTTCCCGTTTCGTCCTTCATGAGAAGGTACGCATTGATGCGCATAATCTCACGCTTCGGTGCTGGAAACAGCCCGAGTTCCGACGAGATAGCATCGGGTGTCGTGACTTCTTCGACATCTGTCGCCGTCGTGATGACAGGATCTGCGCCGATAGCTGCCGAAAGCCGCCGCGCAAGTGCATTGGCTCCGCCGACATGACCTGAAAGCAGACTGATGCCGTGCATTCCCCTTTCATCAAAGACAAGGACTGCTGGATCCGAGAGCTTGCTGACAATATGCGGCGCAATGGTTCGCACGACAATGCCGGTCGCCATGACAAAGACGAGTGCATCGTAGCGGTGAAAGGCAGATGCTGCCGCCATGCCAAGACGAGGGAAATACTCTGCCGTATCTTCTATTCCCGTCCACAACTTCGCCTTTTCGGGGAGCAGCAGTCTCGCACCATCCATCACGCGTTTCAAACGCATGGCAAGTCTTGCACCCTCCTGCGTCAGAGCAAAGATGCAGGCTCTCATTTCGATGCATTCCGGAACATATGACTGAATTCCGGCGCATAGAGACGCGAAAGTTCATAATCCGCACCAAGGCAATGACTAACGACGATCATCGCCGTGCGGTCAATGTTCTTACCTTCGATTTCCTTGACAATCGTCTCCAGTGTCGCGCGGACGATCTTCTGTTCCGGCCAAGATGCCCGCTGTACGATAGCAATCGACGTTGTCGGTGCATAGCCGCCTGCTATCAATTCCTCGACGACATCGGAAAGCATCGTGATCGATAGGAAGATACACATCGTCGACTGGTGCGCGGCGAGCGCGCGAAGCTTCTCGCGTTCAGGGACGGGCGTTCGCCCTTCGCTGCGCGTGACGATGACGGTCTGCGAGATACCAGGAAGCGTATACTCTTGCTTGAGAGCCGCCGCCGTTGCGAGGAAGGAACTGACACCGGGAACGACATCGAAATCAATGCCCAATTTTTCAAAGGCATCCATCTGTTCCTGGATAGCCCCGTAAATTGCGGGATCCCCCGTGTGTAAGCGGACAGTCATCTTTTTTTCCGCTTCCGCTTTCTTGACGACATCCACGACTTCTTCCAGCGTCATTTTTGCCGAATTATAGATCTTAGCATCCTTCCTGCAGTAATCAAGAAGTACTGGATTTACGAGCGATCCTGCATATATAACGACATCCGCTTCTGCAAGATAGCGATGTCCCTTCATCGTGATGAGTTCCGGGTCGCCAGGACCTGCGCCTACAATATGTACCATTATACTTCTCCTTTCACACAAGTAACGATATAAATGGGATTCATCGCCTTTGCCATATCATACGGGCCAACTTGTTCCAGACGAGTTACCTGTACCTGCACCGCATGGTAACTATATATTTTCTCATGTGCGCGCATGTAATTGATCGCCGTCATCAGCGACTGCACAGCGATACAGGTGATGACGATGCGGCCGTCCGCTTTGACCTTTTCCGTAAGGACATCCAAGATCTTTGTCATATGGCTGCCGCTTCCGCCAATGATCGCAGCGTCCAGCACAGGAAGCTGCTCCATGCCCTCAGGGGCTTCTGCTTCTATCACCTCGATGTTGCTAAGAGCAAATTTTTCGACATTCTTTTTAATGAGTGCCGCCGCTTCGCCCTTTCGCTCAATGGCATAGACCTTTCCACGCGGTGCAAGGCGCGATACTTCAACGGAAAAAGATCCTGTCCCTGCACCGATGTCAGCGACGACTGCATCCGGTGCAATGTGCGCCTTTGCAACGGCTAGAATACGAATTTCTTCCTTCGTCATCGGTACCTTCCCGCGAATAAATGCTTCATCCGGAATGCCCAAGAATGTTTTCTCCAAGAGCTACCATCTCACCTTTCTTATAAATACGATTACCTACTGCAAAGTTTTATTCTCCACTTTCATTCGTTCTATCTTCGATAATCAGTATGCCATGACCGATTTTTTCTATTCTTTCTGCGCCGTCCAATGTCGTCTCTATCACCCGTTCATCCTCATAGGAAAGACGGGAAAGAATATAGAGCCGGGTTTTCTTCGGCCAGCCATGGTTTAAAAAGGCTCTTGCAATCGTATGGGAGTTATGTTTTCCATCGGTCAACATGCCACAGACTGCTCCTTTTTCATAGCGCAGCATCTCTTCCTTTGGTACGCGGCCATGAAAGCTAAGCAGTCTTGCCTCATGCCAAGGAAGTGCAACGCGCGAAAAAGCCAGCTGCATCGAGCTGATGCCGGGAATCACGGTGATGCTCTCTGTCGGAAAGGTTCGGCGCAGAGCATCGAGCATAGAGTAATAGCCTGGGTCTCCCGACACCATGACGACGACGTCTTCTGCCCGCATTTTTTCGCGGATGAAGGCGAGTACGGCGTCGATGTCCGCCTGAATTGTCATCTGCTCTTGATCGTCACGCGCAAAGGTCTGGAGCGCACGACTGCCGCCGACGACAACATTTGCCTCTTCTATGCATTTTTTCGCAACGGGAAGAATGTAATCGAAGCTGCCGGGACCGATGCCAACAACGATAATTTTACCCTGCACTTTTTCACTCATGTCACATCCTCCCACTTGTCATCTGCCAGCTTCCAATGAAGTCTTCGGCCG
>CAUVCH010000123.1:0-3976 GCA_963550265.1 uncultured Mitsuokella sp.
GGAAGATTTTCTAACGGCATAGCGTCAATCAATATTTTGTCTGGCGCGGGATTAAGCCCAAAAACGGCATCGTACATGCCATTCATCGTCGCTTGATAGATATTCACGCGGTCAATCGTCTTCGCATCGACCAAAATGCTGGAAACAGCAACTGCTTTTTCTTTGATTTCTTCAAAGAGCTCTTCACGTACGGATTCCGACAACTTTTTCGAATCATTGAGCTTTGGGATGATAAGCTCATACGGCAAGATGACCGCTGCGACGGAAACAGGTCCCGCTAAAGGGCCGCGCCCCGCTTCATCTACTCCTGCGACAAGGCGGCATCCTTCGATCCACGCTTTTTTCTCATAGGCATATAGGGAAAGGACACGAGCTTTCTCCTTTTGCATACGCTCATACCGCCGAACGATCGTACCAACTGCCTTTCGGCTGTCTAGACGGCACGCAGCAAGGAAATCTGAATCAATCTCTCCTTCGACGAAAAATTTGTCTATTTCTCTTATCGTATAATCTGCCGGCTTTTTCAATCGTTCCTATCCTCACTGCCTTCCGATTCTGCCATAGTCGCTGTATCTTTAGCCTCCGTCGGCACTGCATCCAGTGTGACGAGTCCGAGCCTTCCGCTGCGAAATTCTGTCATCACAATCTGCTGTGCCTTTTCGCTGTCGATCACGCCGCCTTTCAAGAGACATCCGCGTTTCCGTCCAATAAGTTCAAGAATTTCCGCTGCACTTTTCGGAAGCTCTTCCTTGAGCTTAAAGCGCTCTTTCAGTTTATCCGCATTGTTTTGCCGAAGAGCATCGAGAAGGAGAAGAACGACGGCTTCACGGTCAAAAATATCGTCATTGATTGCCCCCGTAAAGGCAAGTTTCAGCCCAACGGTCGGATCTTCAAACTTCGGCCAAAGGATGCCCGGCGTGTCGAGGAGGTCGAGCTGTGCGCCGATCTTTATCCACTGCTTAGCTCGCGTGATGCCCGGACGATCTGCCGTCTTCGTCCGCGCCGCGCCTGCCAGGCGATTGATGAGCGAGCTCTTGCCAACATTCGGAATGCCAAGAATCATACATCGCGCCGCTCGTGCCTTTCCACCAACTTTAGCAAACTTTTCTGTCTTAGGACGTGCGAGTTCTTCCACCTCACGAGCCAGCACCTTAACGCCACGCCCCTTTTGAGCATCTACGGCAACCGCGCGGATACCCTGCTCACGAAAATAGGCAACCCACCGCTGCGTCGCACGCGCATCTGCAAGATCGCTCTTGTTGAGCACGACAAGCCGCGGCTTTGCCTTAATGATCTCCGCAAGCATCGGATTCGCGCTTGAAAGCGGAAGCCGCGCGTCAAGAAGTTCGATGACAACATCGACCAGCTTCAGATTTTCCTCAATGATCCGCTGTGCTTTCTTCATATGCCCCGGAAACCACTGCAGATTCGGAATAAAGTTTTCTCTCTCGCCTTCCATCACATTCTCCTCCTCTATAAAAAACCAGCTTTCCTAAAAAGAAAAGCTGGTCAAAATCAAGCAATACCTGAGATTAGGATTCACCGAGGACAGCCTGGCCTAGGCGCATTTCATAATCCTGTTCATTGTTTGGAACCCAAACGCCGAGATCCTTATTGTACGTGCAGTCAACCTGCAGCGTAGTCTGACCGCTGATGGGAATATTCTTAATCTCATCTTCGAGCTTATTCGTCATGATGTCAAGAATCTGGTTAGGTGCGCCTTTCGCCACAACTTCCTTCTGCACGGACTGCACCAACTTGGTCATGTCTATCTTCTTAGGGTCGATGACATCGACAGTGACCTCAACCGTTGCCTTATCCCCTTTTTTCGAAAGGGTCTTTGTCGAGACGTTTGCGCGGGAAATTGACACAAGAACGGCTTCACCAATGGCGCGTGCCTGGTCATCGGTAAAGATGCCGCCCGAAGCGCGCTGATACTCAGAGACGAATCCTTCCATAAAATTCTTATGGAAGGATTCCTTATCCGCGCCAAAGCGCTTTAAAGCATCCTCGTCTTCATGCAGAATACCAACAGAAAATGTCTTAATGCTGGCATCCGGCTCTTCCTTCTGTCCACAGCCAAAGAAAGCAAGAGAGACGAGCAGAATGCCCATCACGGCTAGAATGGTCTGTCTTCTCGTGTTCTTCATAAGCCCCTCCCAAAACCATCGGCAAAATACGCCGGAAAATTTTTATTCCCTTATTTGTTCATCGATTCCTGCACGGCAACAGCAACGGCGACAGTCATGCCGACCATAGGATTGTTGCCTGCGCCGATGAGCCCCATCATATCGACATGCGCAGGAACAGAGGACGAGCCTGCAAACTGGGCATCGCTGTGCATACGTCCCATGGTGTCTGTCATGCCGTAGGAAGCAGGACCTGCCCCCATGTTATCCGGGTGAAGCGTACGCCCCGTGCCGCCGCCCGAAGCGACGGAGAAATACTTCTTGCCTTGCTCAACGCATTCCTTCTTATAGCAGCCGGCCACCGGATGCTGGAAGCGCGTCGGGTTCGTCGAGTTTCCTGTAATGGAAATATCGACCTTCTCGAGATGCATGATGGCAACGCCTTCCGGAACAGAGTCGGCACCGTAGCAGCGAACCTTCGAGCGCGGGCCATCACTGTAGGCAATTTCTTCAACAATGTTGACCTTGTTTGCCTTATAGTCATAGTCCGTGCAGACGTAAGTAAAGCCGTTGATGCGGCTGATGATCTGTGCTGCGTCCTTACCAAGACCGTTCAGAATGACGCGAAGCGGATTCTCGCGAACCTTATTTGCCGTCATGGCAATGCCAATTGCACCCTCTGCTGCTGCAAAGGATTCATGCCCTGCAAGAAAGGCAAAGCAGCCGGCTTCTTCAGAGAGAAGCATGGCGCCGAGGTTGCCGTGACCGAGACCGACTTTACGGTGATCGGCAACGGAGCCCGGAACACAGAACGCCTGAAGACCTTCGCCAATGGTTTTTGCGGCTTCGGCAGCCTTTGTGCAGCCCTTCTTAATGGCAATCGCAGCACCGAGCGTATACGCCCACTTTGCATTTTCAAATGCGATGGGTTGGAGATCTTCGACAATGGCATACGGGTTAAAACCCTTTTCTTCGCAAATTTTCTTTGCTTCTTCAATATTTGCAATGCCGTAGACCTTACAAACTTGATTGATTCCATCAATACGGCGCTCGTAGCCTTCGAATAATGACATCTTATTCATCCCTTCTATAATAGGGGGACAAGGAAGCGTCCCCCGCTTTCGATTTCGGAAAATTTCCTTGTGCGGATTTCTCTCACGCAAACATGCGTTAGGAAATTATTCTTCGCGCGGGTCGATGAACTTTACACCATCCGCAAAGCGTCCCTTCGTGGACGTATTTGCCTTGATGGCTTCGTTTGCATCCTTGCCAGCACGCACAGCTTCCATAACCTTGCCGAGCTGTACGACTTCATAACCAATGACGCAGTTTTCTTTATCGAGAGCGAGTTTCGTGACATAACCTTCGGCGAGCTCGAGGTAACGAGGTCCCTTTTTAAGCGTCGAATAGAGCGTGCCGACCTGACTGCGGAGCCCCTTGCCGAGGTCGTCAAGACCTGCGCCGACAGGAAGTCCGTCATCCGAAAATGCCGTCTGACTGCGGCCGTAAGCGATCTGAAGAAACAGTTCCCGCATTGCCGTGTTGATGGCGTCACAGACAAGATCGGTGTTCAATGCCTCAAGTACCGTCAGCCCTGGAAGGATTTCAGATGCCATAGCAGCAGAGTGTGTCATACCGGAGCAGCCGACCGTTTCGACCAGCGCCTCCTGAATGATGCCGTCCTTGATGTTCAGCGTCAGCTTGCAAGCGCCCTGCTGCGGTGCGCACCAGCCAACACCATGCGTAAGACCGCTGATATCCTGAATATCCTTCGACTTGACCCACTTGCCTTCTTCCGGAATCGGTGCCGCACCGTGATGGACTTCCTGTGCCACACAAGCCATGTC
>CAUVCH010000124.1:0-3955 GCA_963550265.1 uncultured Mitsuokella sp.
AACTCGATGACTTTGCCGCAATTTGTGCAGATAAGGTGGCGATGATGATGCTGCGTGGGGTCGAGTGTATTGACCTCATAACGGCTGCAGCCATCGCCAAACTCCATCTTCTGCAGTATGCTAAGTTCCGAAAGAAGTTCGAGACTGCGATAAACCGTCGCAAGACCGATTTCGGATTTCTGATCATGGAGGATGCCATAGACATCCTCTGCACTTAAATGCTCGCCCGGATGATCAAGAAATATCTGAAGGACAGTCTGACGCTGCGGCGTCATCTTGTGCTGGCGCTCCTGTAAGCGTGTTTTAAGATCCGCCATGGTAAACGTTTCTGGCATGATAACCTCCTATTCTTCGGTTCCTTCCCCAAGAACTGCTCAAATAGGGAAGAAACCACGCCCAAAGCGAAAGCGATGGGCTATCTGAATCTTTTACAAATTGTAATACGACAGGCTATCGCTCCTACAAAATATGATATACAGCTCATCCTGACACCCTCCACTTGAAAAAGTGGGAGACTTCTTGGCTCGACAACCACCGTGCCGCCTTTTAAAAGCTACGTATTACACACAAACTGCATAAAAGGGAGATCGTACCTTGGATAACGAGCCATAAATTTGATTCATTGACTATTTAGTATAACAAAGAAGCAGAGACTTTACAAGAAGCTATGTAACGATTCTTACAAAATGAACTGAGAAAGATCGCGGCTTGAAACGATATCGGAAAGACGCTTGTCAACATAGGCAGCATCGATCGTAATCTCTTTCTGTTCGAGTTCCGGCGCGTTGAAGCTCACTTCTTCCAAGAGCTTTTCAAGCAGTGTATGGAGACGGCGGGCACCGATATCCTCTGCTCCGCTGTTGACATTTTCAGCAAGTTCTGCAATGCGGCTGATGGCATCTGAACAAAAGTCGAGCTTGACACCTTCTGTTTCAAGAAGTGCCTCGTACTGTTTGATGAGCGCGTTCTGCGGCTCTTTCAGGATGCGCTCGAAGTCGATTTTCCGAAGGGATTTCAACTCGACGCGAATGGGAAAACGTCCCTGTAGTTCAGGGATGAGATCCGATGGCTTAGCCATATGGAATGCACCAGCTGCAATGAAGAGAATGTGATCTGTCTTTACAGGACCGTATTTCGTCATAATCGTCGAGCCTTCGACAATCGGCAGAATGTCACGCTGTACGCCTTCACGGGAAACATCGGCACCGGACGCGCCGTTTTTCACTGCGACCTTATCGATTTCGTCGAGGAAGACGATACCGCTATACTCAGTCACGCGAATAGCCTCGCTTGCAACGGCATCCATATCGATGAGTTTTTCCGCCTCTTCCTGTGCGAAGATCTTACGCGCTTCCTTTACGGTGACCTTGCGTTTTTTGCGATGCTTCGGCATAATGGAGCCGATCATGTCCTGCAAATTGTCGCCCATGCTTTCAAGGCTTGAACCGGAGAACATGCCGACCATTGGACGGCTTGACTCCTCGACATCAATCTCAATGATCTCGTCTTCGAGTTCACCGTTTTCTAGACGCTTCTTTACCCAGTCGCGCCCTGCCTGATATTTCGGGGGTTCATCTTTCTTTTCTTCTGTCTCTTCTGCACCGCCGAAGAGGCGGCCGAGAGGATTTTGTGATTTCTTTGGCTCGGGAACGAAGACCTCGAGGATGCGCTCCTTTGCGGCTTCCTCTGCCTTGTCTTTGACTTTCTCCATGCGCTCTAGGCGCACCATACGAACGGCGGTCTCTGTCAGGTCGCGAATGATGGATTCAACATCGCGGCCGACATAACCGACTTCTGTAAACTTTGTCGCCTCAACCTTGATGAAAGGGGCGCGAACCAGCTTTGCGAGACGACGTGCAATCTCTGTCTTTCCGACGCCTGTCGAACCAATCATCAGGATATTCTTTGGGATGACTTCTTCCTTCATGATGCCCGTAAGCTGGCGGCTGCGCCAACGATTGCGCAGAGCGATGGCGACAGAACGCTTTGCTTCATCCTGACCGATGATGTATTTATCCAGTTCCGCGACGATCTCGCGCGGTGTCTGTTCATTGACGCCGATAGCGTCACTCGTCATATATTCCATTTAGTCGAGTTCCTCCACCAAGATATTGTGATTTGTATAGACGCAGATGTCCGCTGCTGTCGAAAGAGCTTCTGTTGCGATCTCCCGCGCACTCATTTCCGTATGCTTGACAAGGGCGCGTGCAGCGGCCAAGGCAAAAAAACCGCCCGAGCCAATGGCCGCAGCATCTCCGTCAGGCTCAATAACTTCGCCATTGCCTGACAGCATGAGGATTCGTTCTCTGTCTGCAACTAGGAGCAAGGCTTCAAGCTTCCTGAGCATACGATCCGTACGCCAATCCTTTGCGAGTTCAACGGCCGCACGCTCGAGATTGCCGCTGTAAGCCTCGAGCTTTTCTTCAAACTTCTCAAAGAGAGTGAAGGCATCGGCTACAGAACCCGCAAATCCTGCAAGGACTTTGCCATGATAGAGCGAGCGCACCTTTCGCGCATTCGCTTTCATGATGGCGCTCTGTCCAAATGTCACCTGTCCATCGCCTGCAATTGCGGTCTTTCCGTCCTTGCGGACGGCACATATCGTCGTTGCATGAAATTGATTTTCCATTGTTCAGCCTCCCGCTTATGTTTACTTTTCTACTTAAAGTCTCTATCTTTTTGAACCTATCATCCTACAGCTCTAACGAGGGAATAAACCCCATCAGCACGGATAGGGCACGCTCTGCCTCCATCTGTTTCTTTATCTTTTTATCACGGATATAATGACCGTTCTCATCATGTGCACGGATCGTTGGCAAAAGGCCGAAGTTGATGTTCATCGGCTGGAAATGCTTCGCCTCACTCGTCGTGATATAATGCGCCAGTGCACCGTGACAGGTCTCCTTTGGGAAGATAAGCGGTTCCTTTCCGCTTGCCAGACGATAGGCATTGATGCCCGCCATCAATCCCGAGCTAGCGGATTCAACATACCCTTCGACGCCCGTCATTTGTCCAGCGAAAAAGAGATCTCTTTCGCTCTTAAATGCATATGTTGGAAGCATGTGCTTCGGTGCGTTAAAAAAGGTATTGCGGTGCATAACGCCATAGCGGAGAAAGTTTGCATGTTGAAGCCCTGGAATCATCGAAAAGACACGCTTTTGCTCCGGCCATAGAAGATGCGTCTGAAAGCCGACTATATTGTAGAGCGTTGCTGCTGCATTGTCCTGCCGCAGCTGTACGACAGCATATGGACGCTTTCCTGTCTTTTGATCCTCCAGCCCGACAGGCTTCATCGGCCCATAGAGCAGTGTATCGCGCCCACGTGATGCCATGACTTCGACGGGCATACAGCCTTCGAAAAAGACTTCCTTTTCAAAAGCATGTGTCGGTGTCTTTTTTGCCGAGATCAATGCATCGTAAAACGCATCGTATTCCTCTTTTGACATTGGACAGTTAAGATAGGCTGCCTCACCTTTTCCATAGCGGGAAGCACGGTAACAGATATCCATATCGATGGAGTCTTCGCTGATAATCGGTGCCGCTGCATCGTAGAAGTAAAGGGAATCACCGCCGGTAAGCGTCTCAATCTCTTTTGCCATATCACCATCTGTGAGCGGTCCTGTTGCTACGATGGTTACGACATCCGCTTCGCGTGGAATCTCGTGCAGCTCTTCGCGGCGCACCTCAATATTCGGATGCGCTTCGATTTTTTCCGTGACAAAGTCGCTGAAACGTGTCCTGTCAACAGCAAGAGCACCGCCGGCAGGTACCTTCGTCGCGTCTGCCGCCTGTAAGATTAGACTTCCCATGCGGCGCATCTCTTCCTTCAGGACACCAACGGCATTTCCCAGAGACGCCCCGCGAAGGGAATTGCTGCAGACAAGTTCGGCAAAACCTGCTGTCTTATGTGCACCATCCGAGCGCGTTGGACGCATTTCATAGAGTATGACATGCG
>CAUVCH010000125.1:0-3934 GCA_963550265.1 uncultured Mitsuokella sp.
GTGCATCACCGACAACTTTATCGCGGTAGAGAATACCGTCGGTATTCACATACTCGGGACTGTCAGAAAAAATAAGCGTGCCGCCTGTATCCTTCGATTTAACATTTAGCATACGCATCGGACGGCTGCCGTCTGCCGCGTATACAATGCTAGGCTGCAATTTCTCTGTCTGTGACATCGCCTCTGCCTTTGCCGAAGCAGCAGCATCTTCCTGAAAAGTCGCATGCTGCACCGAATTCATGACAGCCTGTGTCTCATCTGTGCTCTTTGCGTGCGCAAGTGCCGTGCCTCCAAAAGCACACAGACCAGTAAAGAGGCCTGCTAACGTAACCGTGCACATCTTTTTTACATTCATATTGCTTCCTGTCCTCAATTCTCGTTTCTTCTTTCACTGTTTATGTTAAGACAATCCTAGAGAAACACGACTCCCTTAGGGTTATCCTTCCGCCGATTCTCTCGCTTTGTCTTTATGTTGAAAGATGCCGAGCCTTGTCATAACCTCGGCCTTAAATAGGCGCCAGCGAAACTCTAAGATGCCAAAATGCGGATGTGAGACATTGATGCGCTGCATCTGGTATGGGTCGGTGGCAAAGGTGTTGAGACCGCTGTCTCCTGTAACGGCGGTCAGGTATTCATTGTTCTTCACGCGCGCGGCAATCGCTTCGGTGTAGTCCCCGTTCGGGTAGGAAAAGGTGAAGACGGTCTTAATGCCGTTCCATTCAAGAAGAAGCTTCGATAGATAAAGCTCGTCCTGCACCTGATCTTCTGTCAGCGTAGGCAGCGGCAGATGATTTGCCGTATGGCTTCCAATCTCGATGCCGCGTTCCTGCATATCCCGCAGCTCATCCCATGTAAGGTAGCCCTTTTCCCTATGTTGTTTGTTATCATGTAGACCGTCGCCTTCATGCCGCGTTCCTCAAGCATCGGCAGCAAAACGTCATAATTATCTTCGTAACCGTCATCAAATGTCAGGATGACGGGCTTTTCCGGAAGTTCCGCCTTGCCTTTCCGCGCCTTCATGAAATCGAGCATGGAAATGGTCGTATAGCCTTCCGCCGCAAGATAATCGAGTTCCTTGGCGAACTCTTCCGGCGGAACGCTGTACGAGCGGCTTTCATCGTCTGTCGCTTCCGATACCATATGGTATTCCAGAACAGGAATTCCCTTCGGCGGCGGCAGGCAGGCACAGACGACGAGAACGCCTGCTATAAAAGTGATGAGAACAATGATCACCAAACCGATACGCTTTACCAATGAAATACCTCTCATGTTGCTTCTGCTGCTTCCTGCTTTGACGAGCTCGCTTCTGCGAGCAGATGAAGTTTCCGCATGCGATGGGCAAATGCCGATTTTGAAATGCCGATCGATGCGGCCAGTTCGGCAAGCGTTGCCTCAGGCGCCGCAAGCCTTAGCTCCGCCGCTTCCTTCACGCGCCTTGGAAGCGCCGAAAGCCCGCCGTTTTCTTCCAGCGTTTGGATGTCTGCCAGCTGCCGCCCCGCCGCATCGATCGCCTTTTGAAGGTTTGCCGTCTCACAGTTGACAAGGCGATTTACCTGCTCGCGCAGTTCTTTAACATTGCGCGCAACTTCGAAGGCTTCCGCTGCTTCTGTCGCACCTGCCATAGACAAAAAGGCGAGGATTGCATCCCCCTCCTTTAGATACGTGACATAGCTTTCCTTTCGGTCGGTGAACCCTGCCGGATACCCCATGCGGCAAAAAAGGCGATAGAGCATATCCCCGATGGAATAGCTTCGCGTAGTAATCTCCAAATGACAGCTCGCTTCCGGCCGGCTGACACTGCCGCCGCCCAAGAAGGCACCGCGCAGATACGATTCACAGCAGCAATTCTTCTTCAGTATCTTCCGGTCACTCTCGATGTTCAGACGACCGTCCTCAAGAAATCCTAAGCGAAGGAAGAGCTCACGCCCTGCTTCCGATGGTTTGACGGAGACGAGATAGCTGTTATTCTTTTTTAAGCGCCGATTGCGCGTCACAGTAACCTCTGTATTGATGCCTTCCCGCACCTCGCGCAAAAGCTGAAGCACGCGCCGCGCGACGGCGGCATTTTCCACATGATAGCTCATGCCAAAGGTCTCGCCCCGCCCAAAGGAGATATTCGCCCCTATGCGAAGCAGTGCGGCAAGCTCGGCAACGGCACAACAAGAGGACAGGGGAACGATGCGGGCAATCTCATTTTTTACATCGGCAGCAAAGGAAGCCATATGCCCTCCCATCCGTTTGTCAACCAGATGCAAGACGCACCCATAAACCTACCGCTTATTCTACCCTCTTTTGACCGCAACGTCAACTTTTGTGCACTTATTCCGCTGCCTTTTGCGCTTCATATTCCGCCCGCAAGATGCCGAGGACGACAAGATTTTCATACACATCTTTTTGCGCATTATAAAACGTCTCGCGGATAAGCCCTTCACGTTGGAACCCCTCCGATTCGTAGAGGTGCAGTGCCCTTGTATTATAGTCTTTGCAGTCCAGCCAGACACGATGTGCGCCCCATGTATCAAACGCCCAGCGCTTCAAGATTTTCATCGCTTCATGACCATAGCCCATGCCTTTTTTCTCAACAACGACATGCGTCCATTCCTGCTCTTTCGCCTCTGTTGAAAGCCCTGCGACGAGAAAATAACCGACGCGCTCGCCCGTCGCCTTCTCCTCGACGATCACGTCGATCGCTTCCTTTCCATCGCCCGCAACGATGCCCTCATGATGCACGCGATCGAAAGCTAGGATGTAGGCGCGGTTCTCCGGCGCATAGCAAAGTTCAAGAATATAGTCGACATCGCCGAGATTCGCGACGCGAAGGCGAAGGCGCTCGCTTTCGCCCAAGATTTCATTGATTTTCATGCTTTACACCTCTGTTCCTTTTCTTTTATAATGGGCACTGTATATCATACGTTAAACGCATCCGCAATGCAAGTGAGGAGGTCATACTTTGCCGGATTTCAGTTCTATCCTATGGTTCTCCAAAAAGGAACTTTTGGAAATGCTCATTCTGCCCCTCTGCATCCTTTTCGGCGCACTCACCATCGGCTTTATCGCCAATCGCTTTATCAACAGCCGCGTCCGAAAACTCATGAAATTTGAAGAAGGCTCATGGCACTACGTCTTTATCCATGCGCTTCAAGGCGTTCCCATCTCGCTCACGCTGGTCACAGGGCTTTACTGGATCGTCAACACAAGCAGCCTTCCGGCATCACTCGTACGGCTCTTTTCCTACATTCTCTTCACCGTCATCATCCTGTCCATCACCCGTGTCATCGCGCGGACAATTGGCGGAGGCGTGGAGATGCACCTTGCGAGCAGCAATGCACAAGTACCAAAGACGACGCTGCTTTCGACGATTCTAAACATCCTCATCTACTCCATGGGTGTACTCGTCATCCTGCAGTACTACGGCATATCGGTCGCCCCCATCATCACGACGCTGGGCGTCGGCGGTGTAGCAGTTGCACTCGCCCTCCAAGAGACACTTGCCAATATCTTTGCGGGGCTTCACCTGCTCCTTTCCAAACAAATCCGCATCGGCGACTACATTCATCTATCTTCCGGTGAAGAAGGGCGTGTCACGGATATCAACTGGCGCTACACGACCATCATCCCCGCAGGCGACGGCAATACCATCGTCATACCGAATCAATCGATTGCAAAAGCCAACATTTCGAATTTCTCCCTGCCGAGAAAAGACATCATCATCAGCATTCCCGTCCGTGTCAGCTATGACAGCGATCTCGATGAGGTCGAGCGCGTGACGCTTGAAGTTGCCCGCGAGGTTCTCACTCAATATGACAAGTCTATGAACATCGAACCTGCCGTCTCCTTTCAGAATTTCGGCGATTCAAGCATCAATTTCACGGTCAGTATGCATTCGAGCGACTTTGACAGTCAATTCCTCGTTCGCCATGAATTCATCAAGGCA
>CAUVCH010000126.1:0-3928 GCA_963550265.1 uncultured Mitsuokella sp.
ACAGCATCGCGGTCAATGGTGTTTGTCTGACGGTGACACAGTTTACCGCTGCGTCCTTTACCGCAGATGTCATGCCCGAGACGATACGGCGCACCTCGTATGCGAATCTTAGCGTAGGCGTGCCCGTCAATCTCGAGCGTGCGCTCCTTGTGGGGCACCGCTTCGGCGGGCACATTGTCAGCGGGCACATCGATGGGCGTGGTATCATTGAGGAAATAAAGGATGAGGGAAATGCTATTCTCATTCGTATTGCAGCAGAGCCAAAAATTTTGCGGGGCATCGTCGAAAAAGGCTCCGTTGCGCTTGATGGCATCAGTCTGACGGTCGTCTCTGTCAGCGATAGAGATTTTACCGTCAGCATCATTCCGCATTCGCGGCAGGTGACAAATCTCAGCGTGAAGAAGGTTGGCGACTTTCTAAACATTGAAAACGATATTGTCGGAAAATATGTGGAAAGAATGCTTTCTTTGCCGCCCGAAACACGGGAGGCAGAGCCTGTGAGGCGGTATGCAGAAGCATCGAAGCTCACGCGAAACTTTCTCATGGAATATGGATTTTGATTCAAGAGGCGCTGCCCAAGCTTAGTTTAGTGATAGGAGATTCCACGGATAAGGGGGATATTATGTCGGATTTTGCAACGATTGAACAGGCGATTGATGATCTGAAGCATGGAAAGATGATCGTCGTCGTCGATGATGAAGACCGTGAGAATGAGGGCGATATCATCTGTTCGGCAGAGTTTTTAACACCAGAACAGATGAACTTTATCGCAAGCTATGCCAAGGGGCTTATCTGTACGCCCTGCGACGGCGAGCTCCTCGATAAGCTCGGACTGTCACAGATGGTTGCGAACAACACGGATAACCATGAAACGGCATTTACGGTCTCCATCGACGCCTATGACACGGAGACGGGCATCTCAGCTTACGAGCGCTGCAAGACGGTCAAGAAGATGATCGATCCGATGGCAAAACCCTCGAGTTTCCGCCGTCCGGGGCATGTCTTTCCGCTGCGCCCTGTCGAGGGCGGCGTCCTTCGCCGTGCGGGGCATACGGAGGCAACGACCGATCTCTTGCGTCTTGCGGGGCTCTATCCCTGCGGCCTTTGCTGCGAAATCATGGATGACGATGGCCACATGATGCGCACACCGCATCTCAAGGAATTTGCAAAAAAGCATGGGATGCATATCATTTCCATCGAAGACCTCATCGCTTACCGCAAGCGTACGGAAAGCTTTGTCCGTGAGGTCGCAAATGTTGACTTTCCAAGCAAATACGGTCATTTCCGCATTCATGCTTTTGAAAATACACTCAACAAGAAATGTGATATTGCCGTCGTAAAGGGCGATGTTCGCGGCAAGAAGGATGTCCTCGTTCGGGTGCATTCTGAGTGCCTGACCGGAGACGCCTTGGGCTCGCTCCGCTGCGACTGCGGCGATCAACTCGCCCTTGCACTCAAGAAAATCGAAGCGGAAGGCCAAGGTGTTGTTCTCTATATGCGCCAGGAAGGGCGCGGCATCGGACTGGCCAATAAAATGCGCGCTTATGCACTGCAGGATCAGGGGCTCGATACGGTTGAAGCGAACGTAAAGCTCGGCTTTGCACCGGATCTTCGCGACTATGGCCTTGGCGCACAAATCCTTTCAGAGCTGGGGCTTACGAGCATCCGTCTCATGACGAACAATCCGGCAAAGCGAGCGGGACTTGAAGGCTATGGTCTTGAAATCACAGGGCGTGTGCCGCTGCAAATTCATGTGACAAAGTTCGACAAAAAGTATATGACAGTCAAGAAGACAAAGATGGGGCATCTCCTTGATGAGGAGACCCTTGGCGAAGGAAAATAAGCATTTTTCACGATAGATTTTGGAGGCAAGACCATGGCTAATATTATCGAAGGACATATTTCCGGCAAAGGACTGAAATTCGGCATTGTCGTCGCGCGATTCAATGAATTTATCACGAGCAAGCTCCTTGGCGGCGCGCTCGATACCCTCCATCGCCATGAGGCAAAAGATGAGGATGTCGATGTTGCCTGGGTGCCGGGTGCATTTGAGATTCCAATGGTTGCAAAGAAGATGGCAGAGTCCGGTAAATACGACGCGGTTATCTGTCTCGGCACGGTGATTCGCGGCTCGACGAGCCATTACGACTATGTCTGCAACGAAGTTTCAAAGG
The DNA here is from genome assembly GCA_963550265.1 of uncultured Mitsuokella sp. Taxonomy (GTDB): domain Bacteria; phylum Bacillota; class Negativicutes; order Selenomonadales; family Selenomonadaceae; genus AWVT01. The sequence continues at coordinate 2,175 of CAUVCH010000126.1, forward strand.
GCGTCGCACAGGTAGGTCTATCGACGGCCGTTCCAACCATCTTCGGCGTGCTCACGACGGAAAATATCGAGCAGGCGATCGAACGTGCGGGCACGAAGGCAGGCAACAAGGGAGCAGATGGTGCCATGGCTGCGATGGAGATGGCCAATCTTTTAAAGAAGGTCGGTTGAGATGAAGATTGGTATTATCAGCGATACGCACGGCCATGAAGACGCATGGCAAAAGGCCTTTAACAAGTATTTTAAGGATGCGGATCTCATCCTTCATGCAGGGGATGTACTTTACCACGGGCCGCGCAACCCGATGAAGGCGGATTATAATCCTGCGGGGCTTGCAGAGAAAATCAACCATTCTCCCATTCCAGTCGTTATCGCAAGGGGAAACTGTGACGCGAGCGTCGATGCGAGCTGCTTAGAGACACCGATTCTTGCGCCGTATGCCTATGTCTACATGGAGGGAAAACGCATCATCGTCACACATGGGGATGCCTGCATGACGGATGCGGAAAAGGATGCGGTGGCAAAGCACCTCAAGGCGGATCTCTTCATTTCGGGGCACATCCATGTCACAGTATTGGAAAAGCGTGGTCATACGATTTTCTTAAATCCTGGCTCTGCTGCTCTTACGAAGCGTGAGGACGGGCGCAATACAATAGCGGTGCTCGAAGATGGCGTGATTCACATCTATGACATTGATACCGACGAAGTGCTTGCTGAAGGAGAATTTTCCTAAATGGCGAAAAAAAACGATCATCTTGTCAAAGCTGTCGCAGACGGCGTACGTGTCTACGCTGCTGTGACAACCGACCTCGTAAATGAAGCCATCCGTCGTCACGGCTGTTATCACGTGGCAGGTGCGGCACTTGGGCGGACGATGACGGGCGCACTGCTTCTGGCGGCAAACTTAAAGAATAAAGAAGCATTGACGCTTAGCTTTGACGGGCATGGACCGCTTGGAAAGGTTACCGCAGACGCGACGCCTGAGGGGTATGTGCGTGGCATGGTCACCAACCCAAAAGTCGAGCTTCCGCTGAATCCGCTCGGAAAAATTGACGTTGGCGGCGGTATCGGCACGGATGGACTCGTCACCGTCACGCGCTTCACGGGGCTGCGAAATCCCATCGTCGGCAGTGCTGCGATTACAGACGGTGAAATCGCAGATGATATCACAAACTATCTCTACGTCTCGGAACAGACACCGTCGAGTGTCGGGCTCGGCGTTCTCATTGCGCCGGATTATCACTGTCTCGGTGCTGGTGGTTTCATCATTCAGCCGATGCCGGATGCGACAGAGGAAACCATCGGGAAGCTCGAGAAAAATCTCCATGCAGTCAAGTCCATCTCCCGCATGGTAGAAGACGGCTATGATGCCCGCGGTATCATCGGTGAATTGCTTACAGGTTTTGCCGTCGATTACCTCACGGAGACAGCGCTTGCTTTTCGCTGTCCGTGTTCGAAAAAGCGCATCGAAAGCGTTCTCATGAGCCTTGGCAGAGCGGATCTAAAAAGTCTTGTCGATGATGGTCATGCAGAAGTTGTCTGCCATTTCTGTGGTGAAACATACGAATTTGATGGCGAGGAACTTGAAACGATGTATCGTATGGCAATGCAGGACTGATTTCCGATACGCATAAGGCACGTGAAAATTTGCCTATGAGGAACGGTTCCGTGGGGAGTGTCAAATCTGCATTCCCTATGCTATAATGAGCACATGAGGCGTATGTTTTCAATAATAGGAGGAATCTCTTGTGAGTC
>CAUVCH010000127.1:0-3899 GCA_963550265.1 uncultured Mitsuokella sp.
TCCTGCGCTCTGCGAAAATTCACAGAAAGCGCGGGAACGACAGAAAGGATGAACCCCTTGCTATGAAAGCTATTAAAATTACCAAAGGTATCTACTGGGTCGGCGTAGTCGACTGGACACTTCGAAGCTTCCACGGCTATACTACCTCCCGTGGCTCGAGCTACAATGCCTATCTCATTCTCGACGAGAAGGTCACACTGATCGATACGGTAAAGCACGGCTTCGAAAATGAGATGCTCGAACGCATCAAGTCCGTCATAGATCCTGAGAAGATCGACTACGTCGTCAGCAACCACGTCGAACCAGATCACTCGGGCGGCATTCCCTTCATCATGAAGTATGCCAAGAATGCAAAGGTCGTCACCAGTATGCCAAATGGGCTGAAGGGACTCAGGGCGCACTACGGTGAATTTGACTACCAGCCGGTCAAGACGGGAGAGTCGATTTCCATCGGCAAGCGTACGCTCTCATTCCTCCAAGTTCCTATGCTCCATTGGCCGGACAGCATGATGACGTATTGCCCGGAAGAAAAGATTCTCTTTTCAAACGACGGCTTTGGGCAGCACCTGGCAGCCAGCGAGCGATTCGATGATGAAAATGACCTTTCGATCGTCATCGAAGAGGCGCAGAAATACTATGCGAACATCCTCATGCTCTACGGCCGTCAGGCGGCAAAGGCACTGACGGATGCAAAGGATTTTGACATCCAGATGATCGCCACAGGGCACGGCGTTCTCTGGCGCAAGAATGTCGCAAAGATCGTCGAGCTCTACAAGAAATGGTCCGCTGCTGACCTCGATGAAAAAGCTGTCGTCGTCTACGATACGATGTGGCATTCTACGGAAAAGATGGCTCGCACAATCACAGAGGCATTGCGCGAATGCGGCATTTCCGTCAAACTGTTTGACATCAAGACAACGCCGAATTCCGACATCATCAGCGAGCTCCTCATAAGCAAGTATCTCGCCGTCGGTTCACCGACGCTCAACAACCAGATGATGCCGACCATCGCAGGTTTCCTCACATACTTCAAGGGCCTTTCTCCCCGTCACCACAAGGCATTCGCTTTTGGTTCCTACGGCTGGGGCGGCCAGAGCATCGGGCTTATTGAAGATGAACTGAAGGCTGCAGGATGTGAGATCATCCTCGACAAAATGCGCATCCAGGAAATTCCGAGTACCGAGCAGCTTGAAGAAATTCGCCAGTCGGTTCTTGCCTACAAAAAAGCATAAATAAAAAATAAAGGCAGGTCGAAACAAAAGTTTCGACCTGCCTTTTTTGTTGCAGAATTTACCGTAGCTCAGTCATTCGTTATGCCTTGTTGAAGGTAAATTTCGTACTGTCATAACCAATCTTCACGGTGTCGCCGTCTTTGATTTCTCCCTTGATGATCTCCTTCGAAAGCGCCGTCTCAACGGTATGCGTGAGAAGTCTGCGAAGTGGACGGGCACCGAAGTTCGGATCGAAGCCTTGGTCGGCAAGAGCCGTAAGAGATTCATCATTCCAAGTGAGGTGAATGCCGACTTGTTTCTCGAGGCGCTTACCAAGACTATCGAGAAGGAGACCTGCGATGCTCTTAACCTGCTCCTTCTGAAGTCCCTTGAAGACGATGATATCGTCGACGCGATTGAGGAATTCCGGACGGAAGTAATCCTTTAGGATATCCTTCACTGCCTTCTTCGCATCATCGTAAGCCTTATTTAAGATCTCGTGCGAACCAAGGTTGCTTGTCATAATGATGACGGTATTCTTAAAGTTCACCACGCGTCCTTTGCCGTCCGTCAAGCGGCCATCATCCAGGATTTGCAGCAGCACATTGAACACATCGCGGTGCGCCTTTTCAATCTCATCGAGAAGAATGACGCTGTATGGACGACGGCGCACGGCTTCTGTCAGCTGACCACCCTCATCATAACCGACATAGCCCGGAGGCGCTCCGATGAGACGAGCGACAGAATGCTTCTCCATGTACTCGCTCATATCGATGCGTATCATGCTGCGCTCATCGTCAAAGAGCACCTCGGCCAAAGTCTTTGCAAGCTCGGTCTTGCCGACACCTGTAGGGCCAAGAAAGATGAACGAGCCAATCGGACGATTTGGATCCTTGATACCGGCGCGAGCGCGAAGGATCGCTTCACTGACCGCCTGAACGGCTTCATCCTGTCCGATAACGTGCTCATGGAGCACATCTTCCAAATGAATGAGTTTCTCGCGCTCACCCGTCAGCATCTTTGTCACGGGAATGCCCGTCCAACGGCTGACGACCTTTGCGATGTCTTCCTCGCCGACTTCCTCTTTCAGCAGGCTGTCGTCTTTTGACTTCTCTGCAATGATGGCTTCTTCTTCCTTCAGCTTCTTATTGAGTGCGGGAAGTTTGCCGTATTTCAGCTCAGAAAGGCGGTTGAGGTCATAGCTGCGCTCTGCTGCTTCCATCTGGCTGTTGACTTCGTCCATTTCCTTCTTAATAGCGCGGACGCGAAGGATGGCGTTTTTCTCACTCTCCCACTTTGCCTTAAGCTCAGATTCCTTCTTCTGAAGTTCTTCCTTTTCTGCCGTAATGCCCGTAAGTTTTTCTTTCGAAGCATCGTCGACTTCCTTCTTCAGCGCCTGTTCTTCAATTTCAAGCTGCATGATTTTACGGCGTATCTCGTCAATCGGCGCCGGCATGGATTCGATTTCTGTACGCAGCTTCGCCGCTGCTTCATCGACCAAATCGATCGCCTTATCCGGCAGGAAGCGGTCGGAAATATAGCGGTCAGAAAGCGTTGCCGCTGCGACGAGTGCTGCGTCTCGGATGCGGACGCCATGATGAACTTCATAGCGTTCCTTGAGACCGCGAAGAATGGATATCGTATCTTCAACCGTCGGTTCGCCGACCATAACCGGCTGGAATCGACGTTCGAGTGCCGTATCTTTCTCAATATACTTGCGGTATTCATTCAGCGTCGTCGCACCGATGCAGCGAAGCTCACCACGCGCAAGCATCGGTTTCAAGAGGTTGCCTGCGTCCATGGCGCCCTCTGCTGCCCCCGCACCGACGACCGTATGAACCTCGTCGATAAAGAGAAGAATCTGTCCATCAGACTTTACAATTTCATTTAAGACCGCCTTCAAGCGCTCTTCGAACTCGCCGCGGAACTTCGCACCGGCGACAAGCGAGCCCATATCGAGCGAATAAAGCGTCTTGTTCTTCAGCGACTCCGGCACATCTCCCGCAACGATACGACGGGCAAGTCCCTCGACGATCGCCGTCTTGCCGACGCCCGGCTCACCGATTAACACCGGATTGTTCTTCGTACGGCGGGAAAGAATCTCGATCGTGCGACGAATCTCTTCATCGCGCCCGATGACCGGGTCAAGCTTGCCCTTTTTCGCTGCATCCGTTAGGTCTCTGCCAAACTTTTCAAGAGATTTATACCCCTCTTCTGGGTTTTCACTTGTAACGTTCTGCTTGCGATTCTTCTTGATGGATGTCTGAATCGCACTCTTTGTAAGCTTGAACTCTCGTGCAATCGCCTGCACCGTTTCCGACCCATCCGTCACGAGTGCAAGCAAAAGGTGTTCGGTCGACATATAGTCGTCCTTCATGGCATTTGCATACGTCTCAGCGCGGCCGAGTACGCGAACCATGTCCATGCTCATGCTGAGGCGATCCTGTCCCTTCACACTCGGGAGCTTTGAAAGTTCTTTTTCCAAGCGTGCCTTGAGCATGGGCAGATCGGTCTGACAATCTTCAAAAATCGTCGCAAGCAACCCTTCCGGCTCTTTGGCAAGTGCGAGAAGCACATGCGTTGATGTAATTTCCTGCTGGTACCGCATCGCTGCCATCTGCTGCGCCTCTTGAAGAGCTGCCAGCGTCTTGGCTGTATATTTTTCCTGTCCCATAACGCTACCTCCAT
>CAUVCH010000128.1:0-3896 GCA_963550265.1 uncultured Mitsuokella sp.
GTGACGTTGCACCTTCTCCTTCCACCAGATGAAATCGAAGAAAAAAGAGCCGTGATCATCGACCGCACGGCAGGAAAAGCCATGCTGACAGAAGGCGATACGCGCTGCATTGCGATAGAAATAACTTCATGCCGAAAAGAGGAACTTAATGTTTTGTAAGGGATTGCCGCCAAGCATTGATAAAGATGCGACCATACTTATTCTAGGCTCTATGCCAGGCGTTGCATCTCTGCATGCCCAGCAGTATTATGCACACCCAATGAATCGCTTTTGGAAGGTGATGGCAGCCATTCTAGATGAAACACTGCCGGAAAGCTACGAGAAAAAGAAAGCAATGCTCCTCCGTCATCATATCGCCCTTTGGGACAGTATCGTGGAATGTGAGCGAGAAGGCAGCCTGGACAGTGCGATCCGAAAGGAAGTCGGCGCTGATATTGAAAAGCTCTTAGTACACTATCCTAAAATCCAACGGATCTGCTGCAATGGCGGAAAGTCCTTTGCCGCCTTGAAAAAGCACAATAAGGCTCTGCTAAAAAGAGAGAATCTCGCCATTCATGCACTTCCCTCCACCAGTCCAGCCAATGCCAGATGGCGTCTTCCCTTGTTGATAGACACATGGAAGGCAGCACTTACATAAAAAGAGACGGCAGACCTCTGAAAAGTCAAAGGTCTGCCGTCTTTGTTTTTCCTCATTGTGTAATGGCAGCATCCATGTAGTAGTGCTCTGTGATGTCGACGAAGGCATCTGTCAACATACCGAGAAAATCCCAGCGATTGAGATTTTCTGCATAAACCGCAAAACTGTAGCCGCCGCTTTGCCAGAACGCGCCGAACTTCTTATCACTGATTTCTGCAGCTGTAACACGTGTATTTCCGACAAGGATTGTCTGCCAATTAAACCCATTCAGCCCCGTCAGGCTTTCCGGCGTATAGTTCATCGATTTCGCCGTACGCACGATGAAGGAGGTGCGTTTATCGACCGCACCGTAACGGGACATATAGCGAAGGTCTGCTGTATCGCCGCCAATGATGTAGGCATCCATAAGTTCATATCCGGTGCTTTTTGGCATGACGAGCGGCTTGAAGCCAAGGGTTTCAGCCACAGCCTCATAAGAAGCATAATGCACCATGGGATTCGGCGTACCAACGTTCGGAAAATCGCGCTGCATGCTCTTGTTCGTCGCAGGCGGTCGCTGCGTCCGTAAACCTGACGCATTTTCATCAGGCTGCTGCTTTACCGTGTTATTTCCCTGCGCATCTTTTGCACTTCCCTCTACACTTTCATCGGTACTATCCTCTTCCTGCTGCGCTTTCTTCTTGGCGGCTGTACTGCCCGCAGGCTTGAAGCGCATGGCGCTTTGCGTCTTCGTTTGCGATGTCTGTGCCGTCTGTGCACTTTGCGCCCCCCCAGCGCTGCTTTCCTGCGCCGGCAGGCTCGCCGATGTATCGCCTGCCATTGAATCAACCTCACTTTGGGAAGATGATTCATAGTTTGCTGCCGCAAGGGCGTTGGCCGCCGGAAGGATTGCAAGAAGTGCAGCCCCCGTCAGCACAAGGTTCTTTATGTTTCTATTCTTGTTCTTCATCTTGATTCCTCGCTTCATATCATCCTGTGGCATAGGCGTCCCTTACTCCATCGAAAGTGTCAATACAACAGCACAGACTTCAAATATATATACAAACACGGCTATGCGCCCAGATTTACCTTTACTTTTCATTAAGGAGTGCGACAAGCTTTTCGTAATCCTTCTTCAGCTTATCATAAGCATCGGCGAGCTTCAGCGCTGAAAATACAGCGATCTTACGCCCGTCAAAGCTATTGATCGTGCGTGCGGTATCCTTCATCGTTTGATCAACGATACTTGCGAGCTGCTGGAGACGTGCCGGTTCATCTGTCCGCAAGGGGTAGCTGTCGCCAAAAATCTCAACGATGATGCGTTCGGGCCTTTTATCGTCCATAGCGTGCATGAAACTCTCCTCTTAACGAAGTTCTAGCCGATAAGATTTGTTCAATGCTTCGACGATGTTATTGTTAAATATATCGTCCACTTCCTCGCTCGTCAATGTGCGGTCAGCCGATTGGAACTTCAAGTTAAATGCCATGCTCTTCCTGCCGTTTTCAATCGGTGCACCGGTGTAGACATCGAAAAGAGTGACGCTTTTCAGAAATTTCCCACCACTCTTTTCAATCGTGCGCGTGACATCTGCCGCAGAGTCATCGCTATCGACAATCATCGAGAAATCGAATGAACTTCCCGGATCTTTGGGCAGCGGCTCAATGCGTTTTGTCTTGGCGCGGTACTTCATAAGCTTTTCAACATCCATCTCGAAAAGATAAACCTGCTGCTTGATATCGAAATTCTCTGCTGCCTGCGGATGAAGTTCTCCGATCGCAGCAATCACATCTCTGCCCTTCTTGAAGAGTGCTGTCTTGCCAGGATGCAGGGCAAAGTGTTCGCCTGCTTCCACTGTGTATTTGAAAATGCCAAGACGCGTAAAGAGTGCTTCTACAATACCTTTCATATCATAGAAATCAACACTGTCATTTCCGTGATTCCAAGAAAGATCGGTGCGACGTCCAGTGATCAGCCCCACCGCCATCATGCGCTCGTCGGGAAGCTCCGTCAGCGGCAATGCCTTTGGAAGGAAGACCGGCGCTATGTCAAAGAGTCGAATATCTGTATTCTTGCGTGCTAGATTGCGGACAGCATTTTCCATCAGGGAGGTAAGAAGGCTTGTCCGAACGAGCGGTGCATCATCATTCAGCGGATTCATGATCGGAATCGCCGTGCGAAGCGGGCTGTCTTTTGGTACAAGAAGCTTATCGAAAAGATCAGTACTCGTAAAGGCAAAGGATAGTTCCTCACTCATGCCGAGCTCTGCGAGCGTATGTTTCATCTCTTCGATAAAAGTCTGTTTTTCGCTCTGTTTTCCCTGTACCATGCATCCGAACGGGGTTTTTGTCTGAATGCTGTCAAAGCCGCGAATACGAGCGATTTCTTCGGAGAGATCCTCCATCAGTGTACAATCGCCGCGCCATGACGGAACCCGTGCACAAAGTTCATTGCCCTGCGCCTCAATGCCAAAGCCCAGTGCCGTGAGAATTTGCTTCATCTCAGACGTTGCAATCTCCGTACCGAGGCGGCGGTTGATATCATCCGCTGTAAAGAAGATCTTCGTCTCTTCTCTTGGGCTCGGATAGACGTCAACAACACCTTCTGCCACCTCACAAGCCCCCATCTCCTCAAGAAGCTGTGCCGCACGATCAAGAGCACGCACCGTATTTTTGGCATCAACGCCGCGCTCAAACCGACCGGAAGCTTCGGAATGGAGACCGCAGGCGCGCGCCGTACGACGGATACTCGCGCTGTTAAACGATGCCGCTTCAAAGACAACTGTCGTCGTCTTCTCTGTGACTTCTGTTTCAAGACCGCCCATGATGCCTGCAAGTCCTGCGGGATGCTCACTGTCTGCTATGACAAGCTCTGTTCCCTTAGCAAGGCGCTCGCTGTCATCGAGTGTATGCAGAGTTTCGCCTGCTTTGGCAAGGCGAGCCGTCAGCATATGTCCTGTCACCGCATCATAATCATATGCATGCATGGGCTGACCAAGCTCGAGCATAACGAAATTCGTCACGTCTACGACATTGTTTATGGCACGAATTCCTGCGCCCTGCAAGCGAACCTGCATCCATTCTGGCGAGGAACCGATTTTGACATTCTTTACCACACGCGCACTGAATCGATCGCAGAGCTTTGCTGCATCAATGCCGATTTTTACCATATCTGCCGCTTTTACACCCGCATCTTCTTTACAGACAATCGTCGGCCACTTCGGCTGATTGCCCGTCAGTACTGCAATTTCACGAACGAGACCAACAACGCTAAAGCAGTCGG
>CAUVCH010000129.1:0-3874 GCA_963550265.1 uncultured Mitsuokella sp.
CTATGCTATAGTAAAGGTGGGTCAAGGAATAAGGGGTTCGTGATACAGTCGCTGTCGCGAAGTTCTTCAACATAGAATAGGTGAGAGGGGGAGAGTCCGATGGGCTAGGTACAGCGCCCAATTGGCAAATCTATGAGAGATGATACGATGAATATCGTGACAAAATAACCGCTGAAGGTGACGAGAAAGCCTAGGCGGTTGTTTTTGTGTCCATGTTATCGCCAGCATTTTGGCTGGTTCCATGTCGTTAACTATGCCGGGCGAGGTAGTTTCTCTGAATCACTAAGGCGAGGAGCAGGAGAATGACGCCGGACAGTGCAAAGACGAACGGCATGCCGAGAAAGGTGGCGACCAGTCCGCCTAAAATAGGACCTGCCATAGAGCCTACCTGCTGCGCGGCAAAGAGAAGCCCGAAGATTCGTCCCTTGCAGGAAGGCGGCGTATTTTTGGCAAGTGTGGCATTGATGGAGGGATGAATGGCGCAGAAAAAGAGGCCTCCGATAAATTGCAGGGCTGCGAAGAGATACAAATTGTGCGGAATACCCTGGAGGATCATCGTGATTCCTGCCCCGGTCATGCCGAGTACCATGGAGAGGTAAAAGCCGCGCTTTTGCCCAAAGCTGCCCCAAAACGGCGCGGCAAGTGCTCCGGCAATGCCGCCGAGTGAAAAGACAAGTCCTGCGATAAAGACGATGTTTGGGATGGTGCCGGCGAGGTCAGCGATATACGTTGTAATGACGGGCTGAAGGATTAGGATGACCATTTGCACGAGCGTGCCTGTGAGGAGCATCGTGCGGATGAGCGGTATCTTCCAAAGGCGGATCTTCTCCTTTGGCACACTCTCTGTTACCGTTGGTCTGGGCGGCTCCTTGATGACGATTAAAAAGACGAGGAAATTTAAAAAGAGAGCGGCGGAAGCAAGGAAGAAAGAATAACGCATGCCGACGATTTCGGCAAGAATGCCGCCTAAGAGCGGCCCTACCACGCCGCCGGCGGTGAGGACACCCTGCATGACGCCGAGACAGAAGCCGAGTTTTTCGGGCGGTGCGTAAAGCGTCATGATGGCGAGATCCATCGGCCAAAGCCCCGAGGCAAAGCCTTGAAAGAGACGCATCAGCGTCAGTTGTTCCGGGCTCTGTACGATGCCGCCGAGAAAGTAACTGATAGACAGCAGAAAACTGGCACGCAGTGCCATAGTGCGCTTGCCGCGGGTATCTGCCATCTTCCCCCAGATGGGCGCCATGATGGCGGATATGAGAAAGCTGGCAGAAAAGACGATGCCGGACCACAGGTGAACGGAATTTTCGGTGACGCCGAGTTCTCTCGTCAGATACATGGGCAGAAAAGGAATGAGCATGGTGTAGCTCGCGGACATGAAGAGTATGTTGATGGTAAGTATGGCAAGAACGATTTTCCAGTGCAAGAGCAGCCTCCTGATTGTGATGTGTCGGCAGAAATACCAAGGAGTATTGTAGCACCAGCGGACAGATTTTGCACGGATTTTGAACTAGGTTCTATTATAAATGCTTGCGTAACAAGGCGTTTGCGTGGAGCACGCATATCCTAGACTTAAAGAAACTATGCGTAGGAATCTTCCCGTTTGCCGGCACTGGTGACAACCGGTAATATAAGAAAGGAAAAGCTGCTATGGAGATGCTGGAAGCTCTATTAGATCTCCTCTTTCCGCCGCGCTGCCCCGCCTGCAAAGCGTATGTCGAAAGGCGCGGCATGTGGTGTGACAGCTGCTTGAAAGCGGCAGCAAGACCCTTTTGTCTGCCGCTTTTTGGCTTTTACTCCTCTTACAGTCTCGGTGCGTATGACGGTGTGCTTTCCCGCATGATAAAAGACCTCAAGTATCGCAAAAAGAAATCCGTGCTGCCTTATCTGACATACTTCATCGAGCGTGCGGGTTATATGCCTCCAGAAGATATTGACTTTGCCGTTCCTGTGCCGCTTCATGTGGATAAGGAGCGGCAGCGCGGCTTTAATCAGGCAGAAGAAATCTTTCGTCCTTGGCTGGCAGTGCATGGTGTTCCGCTGCAGCGCGTGCTTCAAAGAAAGTATGCGACAAAGCCGATGTATGGGCTTAAAGGACGAGAGCGCGCGGAAAATCTCAGAGATGCATTTTCATTGACGGGTGGCGCGTGTATACAGGGAAAAAATATCCTCCTTATCGATGACATTTTTACGACCGGTGCGACGGCAAGGGCTTGCAGAAGGGTACTTGAAACAGCCGGTGCAGGTAGAGTCGCACTGCTCGTCCTTGCCAGCAATGCCGATAAATACACATTGTAACTTTATATACTTTCCGATATAATAAAAGGAAATAACTTTGTATTTGAAGGAGGATTCCCTTTGCAGATCACAGGAGCGCAGGCAGTTCTCGAAAGCCTGAAAAAAGAGGGTGTTGACGTCGTGTTCGGTTATCCGGGCGGCGCAGTGCTGTCGCTTTACGATGCCGTTTATAAGATGAAGTTTCCGCACATTCTGACGCGCCATGAGCAGGGCGCCGTACATGCGGCGGACGGCTATGCGCGTGCAACGGGTAAGGTCGGCGTTGTCTTTGCGACCTCAGGCCCTGGTGCGACGAACCTTACGACGGGAATTGCAACGGCGCTGACTGATTCGGTGCCGCTCGTCTGCATTACAGGACAGGTGGCGAATCCGTACATCGGGAGGGATGCTTTCCAAGAAGCGGATGTCGTCGGCATCACGACGCCGATCACGAAGCATAATTACCTGGTGAAAAATGCAGAAGAGCTGCCGCGCATTCTGAAGGAAGCATTTTTCATTGCGCGCACAGGGCGGCAGGGACCAGTCGTCGTCGACGTGGCGAAGGATGTCTTTGACACGAAGATCGATTACCGCTATCCTGAAGAAGTGCATCTTCGCGGTTATTCCGGCATCTATACGGGGGATGAAACAGAAATCGATGCTGTTGCTGCTGCACTAAAGAAGGCAAAGAAGCCCCTGCTCTTTGCCGGCGGCGGCATCGTTACGTCAAATACTGCGCCGTTTGTTCGAAAAATCGTAGAGAAGCTGGGCATTCCAACGACGACAACGCTGCTCGGTCTCGGTGTCTGTCCGGCAGATGATCCCAGCTTCCTGTCTTTTGCCGGCATGCACGGTTCCTATGCGTCGAATATGGCGATTCAGACATGCGATCTCCTCCTCTGCGTCGGCATGCGTTTCAGCGACCGCGTGACGGGAAAAGTTTCGGCGTTCGCCCCGCATGCAAAGGTGGTGCATTTCGAGCTGGATCCGGCAGAGGTCAATAAAAACGTCAAGGCAGATCTCCGCGTCCTCGGCGATCTCTGCTGGTCACTGCCGCACCTCCTAGAGAAACTTGAGGCAGAGACCGAAGATTTTAAGGCGCGTTATGCGGATTGGCTCGCACAGGTCGAGGAAATGAAGCAGGCCGTCCCCTTTGGCTGGAAAGAAGAAGACGCGGCGATAAAGCCGGGAGCGCTCATCACGAAGGTTTCCGCACTTGTCGGCAGGAATGCCATCGCAGTGACGGATGTCGGTCAGCATCAGATGTGGGCGGCACAGTTCTTCAAGGTATATGAACCGCGTCACTTCCTGACTTCGGGCGGTCAGGGAACGATGGGCTATGGTCTTCCTGCAGCAATGGGCGCCAAGCTGGGAAAGCCCCAAAACAAGGTTATCCTCTTTACGGGCGACGGCAGCATCATGATGAACTGTCAGGAGTTTGCGACAATTGCTGACAACGACATCGACGTCAAGGTCGTCATCCTTCACAATCACATTCTCGGCATGGTCGGGCAGTGGCAGCGCCTCTTTTATAACCACCATTATTCACAGTCGGAACTCAAGGGCAAGACAGACTTTGTCAAGCTCGCCGAAGCGATGG
>CAUVCH010000130.1:0-3867 GCA_963550265.1 uncultured Mitsuokella sp.
AAAACCGTACCGCCGCGTAAAAACACGGCAGGTACGGCGAGCATAAGCTAACAAAATGCTTACGCGGACACATCGTCATCTTTTTTCTTATTTTCGATAGTGAGCACTGGCTCTTTCTTTGTCGTAACAACTTCTTTTGTCACACGGCATGCCGTGACGCCCTCAATAGACGGCACCTCATACATGACGTTCCGCATGATACCTTCGATGATAGCGCGCAAACCGCGGGCGCCGGTCTTTCGCTTCAGGGCTTCCTTCGCTATCTGAAGGAGTGCCTCATCGTCGAAACTGAGCGCAACGCCGTCGATTTCCATCAGTTTCTGAAATTGCTTGACCAATGCATTCTTTGGCTCGGTGAGAATTCTGACCAATGCCTTTTCATCAAGCTGTTCGAGCGTGACAACGACCGGCAGACGACCGATGAATTCAGGAATGAGCCCACTTTTCAAAAGATCTTCCGGCAGAACTTTGCGCAGCGTCTCCCCAACATTGCGGCGGGACTTCGAGTGCACTTCTGCACCAAAACCGAGCTGTTTATGACCAAGACGCGCCTCAATGACCTTTTCAATGCCGTCAAAAGCACCGCCGCAAATAAAGAGGATATTCGCCGTATTGATTTGAATGAGATCTTGATGCGGATGCTTGCGTCCTCCCTGCGGCGGAACGGAAGCCGTCGTGCCCTCAAGGATTTTGAGAAGTGCCTGCTGTACGCCTTCCCCAGAGACATCACGCGTGATAGAGGGATTCTCTGTCTTGCGGGAAATCTTGTCAATCTCATCGATGTAGATGATGCCGCGCTCTGCTTTCTCCACGTCGTAATCTGCTGCCTGGATGAGCTTTAGAAGAATGTTTTCGACATCTTCTCCGACATAACCTGCTTCTGTAAGCGTCGTCGCATCTGCAATGGCAAACGGTACATTAAGAATACGTGCCAGGGACTGTGCAAGAAGTGTCTTGCCTGAGCCCGTAGGTCCCAGCATCAAGATGTTGGATTTTGCTAACTCGACATCCTCTGATTTTTTTTCTGGACGATTGATGCGTTTGTAGTGATTGTAAACCGCGACGGAAAGTGTCTTCTTCGCCTCATCCTGACCGATGACATATTGGTCGAGAATATCGCGAATTGCCTTCGGCTTTGGCACATCACGGAGTTCGCTTTCTTCCTGCTGCCCGTACTCTTCCTCAATGATCTCGTTGCAGAGTTCGATGCATTCGTCACAGATATAGACACCGGGGCCAGCCACCAGTTTGCGGACCTGATCCTGGTTTTTTCCGCAAAAGGAACATTTTAACTGTCCCTTTTCGTCCCCAAACTTCAACATGGCACCCTCCCGTCAATCCTTTCTTTCCGATTTCTTGCTCTTTTTCGGACGGACGATGACTTTGTCAACAAGACCATACGCCTTGGCTTCCTCCGCTGTCATGAAGTTGTCGCGCTCGGTATCTTCATTCACCTGATCGAGCGTCTTCCCCGTCGTCGTGACGAGAATGTCGTTGATCACTTCACGAATACGAAGGATCTCACGCGCCTGAATCTGAATATCCGTCGACTGTCCCTGTGCACCGCCGAGCGGCTGATGAATCATGACACGAGCATTGGGAAGCGCGAAACGCTTCCCCTTCGCACCTGCTGTGAGAAGGAGCGAACCCATGCTAGCTGCCTGACCAATGCAGATGGTCGAAACATCCGGCTTAATGTACTGCATGGTATCATAAATCGCAAGACCTGCCGTCACGACACCGCCTGGACTGTTAATGTAAAGATGGATATCCTTGTCAGGATCTTCCGATTCGAGGAAAAGGAGCTGTGCAACAACAACATTTGCGACATTATCATCAATGGGACCGCCAAGGAAAATAATACGGTCTTTTAACAGCCGCGAATAAATATCATATGCACGTTCACCACGGCTCGACTGCTCCACCACCATTGGTACATAGCTCATAAAGAGTTCCCCCTTGCTTTTATGGATAAAATCCACTTACTCTGCAGCGCTCTTGATGATAAAATCCGCTGTCTTACGCTGCAGTACCTGTGCTGCAAGATCGCTGACGCGACCCTGCTCCCGGATGATTTTCTGAACCTGCTTCGGCGTTGCGCCGTAGGTTGCCGCCATCTGCGCGACTTCTGCCGTGAGATCTTCCGGTGTCACAGCGATATTCTCGACCTTTGCCACTTCGTTCAGCATGAGTTCCATATGAACGGCTTTCTCTGCCGTATCACGATACTGTTCACGCAGTTTCTGAATATCCGTATTGGCAGACTGGAGATACTGCTCAAAGCTCATCCCCTGCTGCTCGAGACGCATGGCGAATTCCTGAATCATCTGCGAAATGCGATCTTCAATCATGATTTCCGGAATATCTACTTTCGTGTCTTCCGTCGCCTTCTCGATAATCGCCGCACGTTTTTCATTTTCCGACTGGCGCTTTGCATTCTCCTCGAGACGTTTCTTGACATCCTCACGAAGTTCTGCAACCGTCTTAAACGTGCTGACCTTTTGCGCGAGCTCGTCCGTCATTTCAGGAACTTCCTTGCGCTTGATGCTGTTGATCTTACACTTGAAGACAGCCTTCTTACCCTTGAGATCTTCTGCATGGTAATCCTCTGGGAATGTGACGTTAACGTCCTTTTCTTCACCGACTTTCATGCCGACAAGCTGCTCTTCAAAGCCTGGAATGAAGCTGCCGGAACCAATCTGAAGCGGATAATCTGCACCCTTGCCGCCGTCAAAAGGTTCGCCATCAACAAAGCCTTCAAAATCAAGCGTTGTAAAATCACCGTCAGAAACTGCCGTACCTTCTTCAACATCGACCATCTTCCCCTGACGATCTTGAAAGACCTTCATTTGCTTTTCAATATCTTCATCTGTGACTTCGTGTGACTTCGTATCGACTTTGATGCCTTTGTATTCACCGAGCTTGACTTCTGGGCGCTTGGTAACCGTTGCCTTAAAGACGAGATCCTTATCCTCTTCGAGCGTCTCAATCTGAATATCCGGACGGGAAACCGGCTCGACCGACTCACTTTCCAGAGCATCCGAGAAGGCTTTCGGACCGATGAGGTCGAACGTCTCGCGAAGAAGCTCATCTTTGCCTACATGGCGCTCAACGATATTTTTCGGTGCCTTTCCCTTGCGGAACCCTGGAATATTAACGCGTTCTGCAAGACTCTTCGCCGCACGATTCACAGCCTTTTGGACTTCTTCCTTATCCACCGTAATCGTCAATGTTACCTGCTGTTTCTCGCCGCTTTCTACCGTTACTTTCATTGTATAAAAGAACCTCCTATTTTTTCACTTTCACGCAGGCCGCTAACTTTAAAGAAAGATAAGCTGCGACCATGTCATACGTATTCAATCATAGCATAAAAACCAAGAAATGACAAGGTAAAAGACATCCGTCCTATAACAAAAGACTTTTAGGTAGAACCTGTTAAAAAACTCTATTATCATGAAATGTCCTACCGTCACACGCCCATTTTTCGATAGACAAATGCAGCAAGGATGCCCTGCAGTGCTGTCAGAGCAGCAAGGAAAGCAAAGGCGACATAAAGATTTGTCGCGTGTGCAAGAAAACCGATGACGGCAGGTCCTGCAAGAATACCCAGATAACCAAATGTGCCGACTGCCGAAACGGCAAGAGATATAGGCATGACATTTTGCTTGCCAAGAAGACTGAAAACGACAGGGATGATATTCGCCACACCGATACCGATGATAAAAAAGCCCGCATAGAGAAGAATCGCTGCTTCACCAAAGATAATGGCGAGAAATCCAAGAACTGCAAGAACGGATCCTCCGAGGACGACCAGTTTCTGCCCAAGATGATGCACGGTAACATCGCCGAAAAAACGCATGATGAGCA
>CAUVCH010000131.1:0-3806 GCA_963550265.1 uncultured Mitsuokella sp.
CATTAAAAGCGAGATCGACTTTCGGCATTTCCTGCGGCACGAAGAGACCACCGTCTGCCGCAATTCCCTTGATGATCGCAGCTGTGGATCCTGTCGTTACGTTATCGCTTCGCGTACTTCTGTATTCCACCGTCATCCAATCCTTTCAAAGACAAAACGTACATAAGCCATTCGTATGTGTGGCTATGCCGGTCATTCCTGAGTGTCACCATTATCATTCCATAAAAAGATGATAACATGAAAAAAGTTTTTCAGCGATTTCTATAATCCGTAAAATTACCAAATCATATCTTATAGAATATCATGAAATTAATGAAAAAGAAAGAACCCAAATGCAATTCCAGCAAGATGGGGCAGAAAGGAAGTGCGCGATGAAAATCGCAATGGCTCAGATGGAGGTTGTTCCCGGCCACCCTGACATCAATACGAAAACAATCCTACGCATGACCGAAGAAGCAAAAGCAGCAGGCGCTGCTATCGTCATCTTTCCAGAAATGGCGGTACCAGGGTACCTCCTAGGCGACACTTGGGAAGAAACAGCATTTCTTCGAGACTGTGAATCTTATGGCAAGGACATCATCCATGCAGCACAGGGCATCGTCATCTTCTTTGGCAACGTCGCGATCGACTGGAAAAAGAAAAATAACGATGGACGCGTTCGAAAGTACAACGCATTCTTTGCGGCAAAGAACGGCACTCTCATCCAGCCTGACGACATGCCGTATCCTTTCACCATCAAGACACTGATGCCAAACTATCGTGAGTTCGATGATACGCGCCACTTTTTCAGTCTCCAAAAGCTCGCCCGCGAACTGCAGACAACGCCCAACGCGCTCCTATCCCCGATCACGCTGAAGACAGCGGACAGAACGTACCGCATCGGCTGTCTGCTCTGCGAAGACGGCTGGAGCGACGATTATGAACTTGCACCTCTTAACATACTGCAACATGAGGACGTTGATTTCTTCGTCAATATTTCTGCCTCCCCTTACACGCTGGGAAAGAACGATAAGCGCAACCGCGTCTTTTCTGCGCAGTCGCGAAAGACAAAGACGCCGCTGTTTTATGTCAACTGCATTGGCCTGCAAAATAATGGCAAGACGATCTACACATTTGACGGCTCCAGTACGGCATACGACAGCGAAGGACGCATTGTAGCGCTCGCGGAAGAATACACAGAAAAACTTACCGTCCTCTCACTCGAAGGACTCGGCAGAATGACGGAAGTCCCGCAGATAGATATGCCTGATATCGCGCATATCTATCGTGCATTACACTATGGCATCGCCCATTTTTTGAAGAACATTCGCATGAACAAAGTCGTCATCGGTATCTCAGGTGGTATTGATTCTGCCGTCGCCGCAGCATGTTACGAGCGAATCGTCGGAAAAGAAAACTTACTTCTCGTCAATATGCCAAGCGTCTTTAATTCTGAAACAACCAAGGGGCTTTCGGCAAAGCTTGCGGAAAACCTAGGCTGCAATTATATGGTCGTTCCGATTCAGGAATCCGTCGACCACACGATACATCAACTCGAAGACACAGAAGTTACGCTTCTTGCCAGCGGCAAGAAGTCCCATCTTTTCGTCAGCTCCTTCGTACAGGAAAACATCCAGGCACGCGATCGAAGTGCCCGCGTCCTTGCTGCAGCTGCAGCAGCGTTCGGCGGCGGCTTCACTTGCAACGCGAACAAGGCGGAGACCACCGTTGGTTACTCCACGCTCTACGGTGACCAGTCGGGTTTTTTAGCTGCATTTGCCGACCTCTGGAAGCATCAAGTGTATGCACTTGCCAACCACCTGAATGAAAGCATCTACAAACGCGAGGTTATTCCGCAGGGCATCATCGACATCGTGCCGAGTGCCGAACTCTCAAATGCGCAAAATATCGATGAAGGCAAGGGCGACCCTATCAAGTACCCCTATCATGACTATCTCTTCCGCGCCTTTGTCGAACGCTGGCAAAAGGCGACGCCGGAAGATTTACTCATCTGGTACAAGGAAGATACGGTTGAAGAAAATATCGGCTGTGAAAAGGATTTGGTAAAAAAGTATTTTCCAACCACTAAAGACTTTATCGAAGACCTAGAGCACTGGTGGAATCAATTCTTCGGCATAGCGATTGCAAAGCGCATTCAAGCCCCTCCCATCCTCGCCGTCAGCCGCCGTGCTTACGGCTTTGACTATCGCGAGGCACAAAACGGCGCTGACTATACACGCAGGTATCGCGAACTCAAAGAGGCTTTATTAAAGAAATAGGCTATGGCACAGGATACATTTTTCAGAGAGACGGCAGGTGAGCACTTTCACCGCCTCGTACATCGTGCAAGACTTGAAAGTTACACACCGTCTGGTAACCAAAGAGGCGCTTCTGCCGTCGTTCACCTTGCAGACTTCATCATCCGTTACGGCATCCAGAGCGGTGCGAGCGATATTCACATCGAGCCAGGAGACAGAGCTATCCGACTTCGTTACCGGAAAGACGGCATCCTCTATAAATGGCCGGAAGCCATCCCCAGCCTGTTGGGCGCACAGCTGACCGCACGTTTCAAGGTCATGGGCGGCATGGACAGCACGCAAAAGACCCGACCGCTTGACGGAAGCATCGCTTTTCCGCTCGAGGACGGCGGGCACATTGATATCCGCGTCTCGACAATCCCTTCGGTTTACGGTGAAACTACCGTACTCCGTCTCATGAATATGGAAGAGACTCTACTAACCCTTGAAGAACTCGGCTTTTCCCAAAGAAATCTCCCGTACGTCCGCGAGCTCGTTCACCGCCCGCAGGGACTTCTCATTCTGACAGGACCGATGAACTCGGGAAAGACGACAACGCTCTACGCCGCGCTATCCGAGCTCAATGTGCCGACGACAAGCCTTCTCTCCCTAGAAGACCCCATCGAACGAAAGATCGCGGGTGTCAGCCAGATACAGATCAACGAAAAGGCGGGTCTTGATTATATGGCCGGTCTTCGCGCTGCCCTTCGACAAGATGCAGAAAAAATTCTCCTCGGTGAAATTCGCGATGCAAGAACCGCTGAAATGGCCGTTCGCATTGCTCTTACCGGGCATCTTCTAATGACCAGTCTCCACGCTTCAAATACAATTTCTGCCATCTATCGTATGCTTGAAATGGATATTGAACCGTATCTTCTCGCAGAGACATTGGAAGGCATTATCGCCCAGCGCCTGATTCGGCGACTCTGTCCGCATTGCAAAAGAGAAGTGATGGACATTTCCCACAGTCAGCCTCGCTACGAAGCTGTCGGCTGCAAGCATTGCAGAGGCGGCTATATGGGACGCATCGCCTTGCAGGAAGTCCTCCCCATGACGGACGAGATGCGCGAACTCATCCGCAGCCGCAGTGCACGGCGAGACATTGAAATCGCAGCAAGACACGCAGGAATGCGAACGCTCTACGAAGACGGTGCAGAAAAAGCAAGGCAGGGGCTTACAGACATGGAAGAAGTAAGGAGAGTGCTCGATGGCAGCAATTTCAGAGCAAACAGGGCAGACGAAAGTACTTGAGGATAAAAGAGCCGCTGACAGAGAAGAAACTATTTTTACAGAACTGCTCACCTTGCCAAATGCAGAACAAGCCAGCGACTTCTACCTAATCGAAGGACAGGACATCTATATCCGCATCAATGGGGAACTGAAAAACACGGGGCGTATGGCATCCACCAGGCTGCTTGCCTATCTTGTCCAAAAAGCCCTGATGGAGCACGAACAAAAAGCCTTCCAAGAAAAATCCATAGATATTGATTTTTCTTGGTCATTTGCAGACAGACGGTTTCGCGGAAACGC
>CAUVCH010000132.1:0-3795 GCA_963550265.1 uncultured Mitsuokella sp.
GAGTTCAAAGAGCTTTGCACGCAGCATTTTAAGACATTGCTCACGATTCTGAAGCTGAGAGCGCTCGTTCTGGCACTGAACGACAATGCCTGTCGGTTCATGTGTCATGCGAACGGCAGATGAGGTCTTATTGATGTGCTGACCGCCGGCGCCGGATGCGCGGTATGTATCGACGCGAACATCTGACATATTGATGTTGACATCGACATTATCGTCGATTTCCGGCATGATATCGCATGCAGAAAAGGAGGTATGACGTCGTGCCTGTGCATCAAACGGCGAAATGCGGACGAGGCGATGAATTCCCTTTTCCGATTTCAAGAAACCGTAGGCATTGTGGCCTTTAATAAAGAGCGTGGCACTCTTTACACCCGCTTCATCCCCTGGCAGGAGGTCTGCCGTCTCGACAGCGAAACCGTGACGCTCTGCCCAACGGCCATACATACGAAGAAGCATCTGCGTCCAATCCTGCGCTTCGGTTCCGCCCGCACCAGCGTGCAGCGTCAAGATGGCATTGTTTGCATCGTAGGGAGCAGAGAGGAGGACCTCGAGCTGAAGGGCTTCAAGTCCATCAGCAATCGCATCGAGTTCGGCTTTGACATCTGCCTCCATGGACTCGTCCTTTTCCTCAAGTCCCATCTCTAAAAGAGTTGCAGCATCGTCGTATTTTTCCCGCAGTGCCTTATACTTATCTACGCTGCCTTTTAGGTCGGCAAGCTCCTGGTTTATCTTCTGTGCTGCTTCTGCATCATCCCAAAACGTTGGCTCACCCATCTTATACTCAAGCTCTGCAATCTTTTCTTCCTTACGGGAAACTTCAAGCGATGCTTCCATCTGATCGAGTTTCTCCGAAAGGTCTGAAAGCCGCGGCTTCAGTTCTTCTAACATCATAAGCCTTTCTATTCATTTATTCATTATAAAAAGCTGACTGCCTCAGGCATTTCTTCCGCAACAATTCTTATACTTCTTGCCGCTGCCACATGGGCAAGGATCATTTCTTCCGACCGACTTGCCTTCCGCAGTTTTTGGTTTCTTCTTCGTCTCTGCTGCACTCGACTCACCGCCGTGAGATGCCGTCGCCCTTGAAAGATGATCCTCTAGCTGTGACTTCTCATGAGCGATCGCCGCTTCTGCACGGGCGCGTTCGCCTTCCGTTGGCTCTGCCGCAGACGCTTCTGGTGCAGGGGACTGTACAATGCTGACATGATACATCAATGAAGCAATCTCATCTTGGATCTGCGCTTCCATTTCTTCAAACATATCGAGCGCTTCAATCTTGTATTCGACCAACGGATTTCTCTGCCCGTAGGCACGGAGATTGATGCCGTCACGAAGCATATCCATGCGGTCGAGATGTTCCATCCACTTCTTGTCAACAATGCGCAGCATGACGAGTTTCTCAAGCTCGCGCATATTCTCTTCGCCAAAGAGCAATTCACGGCTCTTGTAGCCATCTTCCGCAACCTTTTCCAGCGTTTCCTTCAGATCGTCACGGCTGAGCTCAACCAGCTCCTCTTTTTTCAAAGATCCTGCAGCTGCATAGGTCTTTTCTGCATCTGCGATGAGGTCGTCGAGCTGCCACTCTTCTGGATAAAGCTTTTCATTCGCATACTGGTTCATCTCGACCTTAATGATGTGGCCGATCATCCCCATGATATTTTCGCGGAGATTCTCCCCGAGAAGAATCTTGCGACGCTCGCCGTAAATGACCTCACGCTGCTGATTCATGACATCGTCATATTCTAGGACATGCTTGCGAATGTCAAAGTTACGCGCTTCGACCTTTTTCTGCGCGTGCTCGATGGAATTCGTAATGAGCTTGTGCTCAATCGGCTCGTTTTCATCCATGCCGAGCTTATCCATGATGCTGGCGATGCGGTCAGACGCGAATAGGCGCATGAGATCATCTTCGAGGGAGAGAAAGAAGCGGGATGCACCGGGATCCCCCTGACGACCGGAACGACCGCGAAGCTGGTTATCAATACGGCGGCTTTCGTGGCGTTCTGTACCGACGATAAAGAGACCGCCGAGCGCTGCAACACCTTCGCCGAGTTTGATATCCGTGCCGCGCCCTGCCATATTCGTCGCAATCGTAACAGAGCCCTTCTGCCCGGCGCCAGAGATGATCTCCGCTTCCTTTTCGTGAAATTTTGCATTGAGGACGTTATGGGGAATGCCGTTTCGCTTCAAGATAGCAGAAAGTTCCTCGGACTGTGTAATCGATGTCGTACCGATGAGAACCGGCTGTCCTTTCTCATGAAGATCTTGAACAAATTTGCCGACAGCGCGGTATTTCGCACGCTTTGTCTTAAAGATGAGATCGGGATAATCCGTACGGCACACGGGCTTGTTTGTCGGAACGACAATGACGGGAAGGTTGTAAATCTTCAGGAACTCGTCCTCTTCTGTCTTTGCCGTACCCGTCATGCCTGCAAGCTTCTCATACATGCGAAAATAATTCTGGAAGGTGATGGTCGCGAGCGTCTGGCTCTCGCGCTGAATCTTGACGCCCTCCTTCGCTTCAATTGCCTGATGAAGGCCGTCCGAATAGCGGCGCCCTTCCATCAGACGACCGGTAAATTCATCAACGATGACGACCTCGCCATTTCTCACAACGTAGTCGCGGTCGCGTTTCATGAGTGCTTTTGCACGAAGTGCTGCCGTAAAGCAATGTGAAAGCTCGATATTTTCCGGTGCATAAAGATTCTGGATGCCAAGCGTACGCTCGATCTTCGGGATGACTTTATCATCCGGCGCAACGGTCTTCTGCTTTTCATCGACCGTATAATCTTCGCCCTCTTTCAAGCCTTTCACGGCATTTGCCATAACGGCATACATCTCTGTTGACTTCTGTCCCGGTCCTGAAATAATGAGCGGCGTACGTGCCTCATCGATCAGAATGGAATCCACCTCGTCGACGATTGCATAGTGAAGTGAACGCTGCACCATCTGATCTTTGGAAATGACCATGTTATCACGCAGATAGTCAAAGCCAAATTCATTATTCGTACCGAAGGTGACATCACGGCTATAGGCAAACTTGCGTTCTGGAAAATCCATGTCATGCACGACAAGACCGACGGTAAGTCCAAGGTACTGATAAAGCCGTCCCATCTCTTCCATATCACGCCTTGCGAGATAATCGTTGACGGTGATGACATGAACGCCCTTTCCCATGAGGGCATTGAGATAGACTGGGCAAGTTGCCACAAGCGTCTTACCTTCGCCCGTACGCATCTCTGCAATGCGTCCTTCATGAAGACATATGCCGCCGATGAGCTGCACATCAAAATGCCGCATCCCCAGGACGCGGCGCGAACCTTCCCGCACGACAGCGAAAGCCTCTGGGAGAATATCATCCAATGTCTCGCCTGCTGCCAGGCGCTCACGGAATTTTCCTGTCATCCCCATCAGTTTGTCATCGGTCAGATTCTGCATCTCGGGCTCAAGCGCATTGATCTTTTCAACCATCTGGCTATAACGCTTGATTTCCTTTTCATTATTATCTCCCAAGAACCGTTTGAGAAATCCAAAAAGCACCGAATCACTCCTTCTATCCAAAGCTCGCCGCGCGTGCTTTCTTGTTTATTGTATACGGTCGAGTACACTTAATGCCGCCCCATTGCCGACAGAGGCAACTGACTTATTCGTCAACAATCTGATGCAATGGACTAATGCCCACTATGCTATCGTCTCATCTTATCAGAGTATGAAAGATAAGTCAAATGATGGACATGCTCAGGCTCTACCGTAAATGTTACGGAAAAATACGATGCCCCTAAGCAAACCTTAGTG
>CAUVCH010000133.1:0-3790 GCA_963550265.1 uncultured Mitsuokella sp.
GTACGAGGTCCAAGACTGGCAGGGTCTGGGAGTACAGCCTTTAAGAACTGGAGCGGAACAATCTTCTTGCCATCGAAATCGATCGGCTCGATGGAAGTCATGCCAACATTTTCAAGACAGCGCAAATGATTGAGATAGCTTTCTCCAAAGGTCATGAAGAAGCGGATGCGCTTGATGCCCGGAATGTTCAAAGCGAGACTTTCCAGCTCTTCGTGATGCAGAAGATACATATCTTTCGGACCGATTTCGGGAAAATCATAGACGCGCTTTATCTCCATCGGCTTTGTTTCGACCCAATGCCCTGCTTCCCAATAGCTGCCGTTTGCCGAGACTTCTCGAATATTAATTTCAGGATTAAAATTCGTTGCAAAGGGATAGCCGTGGTCACCTGCATTGCAGTCTAGAATATCAATATAGTTAATTTCATCGAAATGATGCTTCAGAGCATAGGCAGAAAAGACACCCGTGACGCCAGGGTCAAAACCAGAGCCTAAAAGTGCCGTAATGCCAGCTTTTTCAAAGCGTTCACGATAGTCCCACTGCCACTTGTATTCAAATTTTGCCGTATCCTCCGGTTCATAGTTCGCCGTATCGACATAGTTCGTCCTTGTGGCAAGACAGGCATCCATGATCGAAAGATCCTGGTATGGAAGTGCCAAGTTGAGAACGACATCCGGCTTAAAGTCATGGATAAGATTGACTAGTTGCGGCACAACTTCAGCATCGACAGCCGCTGTATGAATTTTTGTCTTCGTCGTTTCTTCAAGTTTCGCTTTCAGCCTATCGCACTTTGACTTCGTGCGCGAGGCGATCATGATTTCCTAGAATACTTCTGCATTCTGGCAGCATTTATGTATGGCAACACTTGCAACACCGCCACACCCGATAATCAAAGCCTTCCCCATAATGCATTTCTCCCTTTTCCTATATAAGTCTATTTCTCTATTTCGTATTCTTCAACGCTTTCGAATAGCACTCTTTCCGAGAAGTGCTTCCAGTGCTTCCATCGTTTCTTTCGTATCAGAGAGCCAGAAAGCTTCACCGCCTTTTTGCCAGCGATTTCCATTGTAAAAATATGTCTCGCTACTGCCGCGATGCTCGGCAATAATTTTTTGCAAATCTTTGCGCGCCTCTGCCGATAAGCCACCTTTTGGCAATTTGATATAGTAGGTTGGTGTGTACGCATCGACCGACCAGATACGGTCAGCCAGAATTTTTAACCCGTCGCCTGCAAGATCAACATGCCCTTCGATGACAACCGGTGTATCCGGCATGAGAAGGTCGATGTTTTGATAAAACAATCGAGGAAAAATAGTAACTTCTGCCTGTGACATATAATCCTCAAGCGTAGCAAAACACATGGTTTCGCCTTTTCGTGTCGTAATGCGCTTCGTCTCAATCAACATGCCACCGACACGCACGAGCTGTTTATCTTTGATATTTCCTCCCTGCAGCATCGAGATACTAGGCAAATTATCCAGCTTCTCATGGTAAGCGTCGAGAGGATGTCCTGTGATGTAAAAACCCGTGTTTTCCTTCTCCCAGGCAAGGCATTCCTCCCTCGAAGCCTCTTCGATATCCGGAAGCTGGAGAGCAGCGCTAATCTCTTCTTCGGGAAAAAGCCCGATCTGTCCGGAAAGAGCATCCTGTTGATTTCTCATCGCCTCACTGATAGCCTGCGGCAGGAGGGCGAGAAGCTGGCTGCGCTTTGCCCCCAGACTGTCAAAGGCACCGCATTTGATAAGGCTTTCAAGTACGCGTTTATTTGCTGTGCGCATATCGACGCGTGAACAGAAATCAACAAGGGAACAGAACTTTCCGTTCCTATTGCGCACGTCGATGATATTTTCGATGGCAGCATCCCCGACATTGCGTACGGCGGCAAGTCCAAAACGAATGGCATCTCCATCAACGCTGAAGAAGGCAAAGCTTGCATTGATGTCCGGCGGCAGGATGGAAATCTTCATACGACGGCATTGCTCAATGTATTGCGGAACCTTCTGTGTATCAACAATGCTCGTGAGCATCGCTGCCATAAATTCTGCGGGATAATGTGCCTTTAGGTATGCCGTCTGCCATGCAACAAGCGCATAAGCTGCGCTGTGTGACTTGTTGAAACCGTAATCGGCAAAATGTGTCAACAAGTCGAAAATGGTATTGGCAAGGCCGCTTTTGATGCCATGTTCTGCACAGCCGGTCAGAAAGTTTTCCTTCTGCGCCATCAAGATCTCTTGCTTCTTTTTTCCCATGGCACGGCGGAGAATATCTGCCTGTCCAAGCGTAAAACCTGCCAGCACTTGAACGATCTGCATGACTTGTTCCTGATAGAGAACAACACCGAAAGTTTCTTTTAGAATGGGCTCTAAGAGTGGATGAAGGTAGGTAACCTCCTTTTTTCCATGGCGACCAGCGATAAAATCCTCGACCATACCGCTGCCAAGAGGACCTGGCCGATAGAGCGCGACCAGCGGAATGAGATCGGAAAAGTCTTCTGGGGCAAGTTCCTTGACAAGGTTTGTCATACCCTGGGACTCCATCTGAAAGATGGCGCCAGTCTTGCCTTCAGTCAGCATCCTTGCCGTCGCTTCGTCTTTGAGCGGAATCTTTTCGATATTGACTGCGGTTCCACGGCTCTGTCTGATGTTGGAGAGCGTGTCGCTGATGACAGTCAGTGTACGAAGACCAAGAAAATCCATTTTGAGAAGTCCCAATTCCTCAACATGATCTTTATCGTACTCTGTAACAAGCGTTCCATCTGTCATGGCAACAGGCAGATATTCTGTCAATGGTTTTTTTGCAATCACAACGCCTGCCGCGTGTGTCGATGAATGCCTGGGAAGTCCTTCGATCTGCATGGCATAATCGATGAGCTTTTTCACCTGCGGATTTGCATCATAGGTCGCCCGAAAGTCAGCGGATTCTTTCATCGCCTTTCGAATCGTCATTTTAGGCTCTTCAGGAATCAATGTTACGATTTCCGATACATCACCGAAGGACATGGCAAGGACGCGTCCAACATCTCGAATGGCGCCGCGTGCCGCAAAGGTACCGAAGGTCACAATCTGTGCAACATGATCGTCACCATATAAATTTTTAACATAGTCGATGACTTCTTTTCGGCGGACATAGCAAATATCGACGTCAATATCCGGCATCGTCACGCGCTCTGGATTCAAGAAGCGCTCGAAGAGGAGATCGTATGTCAAGGGATCTAAGTCCGTGATACCGAGAAGGTACGAGACTATACTACCTGCAGCAGAACCGCGTCCAGGCCCCACGGGAATCTCTTTTTCTTTCGCCGCACGGATGAAGTCCCAAACGATGAGAAAGTAATCATCAAAGCCCATGCTATGGATGATGCCAAGCTCATAATCCAAGCGATTTTTTACTTTTTCGGACACTTCGCCATAATGCGAAGGAATCGCGGATTCGCAGAGGTAACGCAGGTAAACCGCTGTATCTTTGAAATCCTTTGGAATAGGATAATACGGCAGCTGCAGCTCGCCGAAGGTAAAATCGACGTTACAGCGTTCGGCGATCTTTTCCGTATTGGCCAGTGCCTCCGGAAATTCCGGGAATAGTCCTGCCATTTCTTCCGGAGACTTCAGGTAATAGTCATCGGAAGAAAAACGCATGCTGTCGGGATCATCGTATATCTTATTCATTTGGATACAGAGGAGAATGTCGTGAAAATCGCTGTCTTCCCTGTGAACGTAATGCGCATCATTCGTCGCAACAAGACCCAGGTCATACTTTCGCGCAAGTTCAATGAGACCGCGGTTTGCCTTTT
>CAUVCH010000134.1:0-3781 GCA_963550265.1 uncultured Mitsuokella sp.
GCAGAGGAGAAGACGTTTCTTCCGATGCGGCTTTTCATGAAGTGGCGAAAGACGATGCTGATACCGAAGAGCTTACAGGTTTTGAAATCGAAGCACAGTATATCGCAAACCGCATATTAGCGCTTATCGCTTCGGAGCATGTTGTCTTTGATAAGGACAGGGGCGCGTATCGTCCCCTCGCCTATCGCGACATCGCTGTTCTTCTCCGCGCTGTTGCGGGAAAGGCAAATATCCTGCTTGAAGTTTTGCAGCAGAATGGCATTCCCGCTTATGCGGAAATTAGCGGCGGTTACTTCGAGACGAGTGAGATCCGCATGATTCTGTCGCTCCTAAGCCTGCTCGATAACGCAAGGCAGGATATTCCGCTTGCTGCCATCATGCTTTCACCCATCGGCGGCTTTACGGCAGAGGATTTAGCGCGTCTGCGCATTCTCTCGCCGGAAGATACGCTTTACGATGCACTGGTCGTGCACTATGAGGGGGAGGATGAATGTGTGCAGGAACTGATGCATCGCACGGCGCGCTTCCTTGCACGGCTTTCCAAGTGGCGCAGCTACGCCGCGTCGCACAGTGTACCGGAAATCATCTGGCAGCTTTATCGCGATACCGGCTATTATGAATACGTCGGTGGTCTTCGCGGCGGTGTCTTGCGACAGGCAAATCTTCGCATGCTCGCTGAACGTGCAGAAGACTATGAGGCGACAAATTATCGTGGACTCTTTCGTTTTCTGCGCTATATCGAAAACTTGCAGAAGCGTGAGACAGATCTTTCGACAGCGCGTACGCTTGGTGCGAGTGAGAATGTCGTCCGCATCATGACAATTCATAAGAGCAAGGGGCTTGAGTTTCCCGTCGTTATTCTTTCCGATATGGGAAAGAAGTTTAACCTTTCCGATGCCAAGGGCAATTTTCTGATGCATAAAGTATTAGGTATCGCGCCGAAGCTTGTCGAGCGCAGCACAGCAGGCAGACAGATCTATCGGACGCTCTCTTGGCAGGCGGTCAGCCATGCGATTCAAGCTGATGCTAAGGCAGAGGAGATGCGCGTTCTCTATGTCGCCATGACGCGTGCCCGCGAAAAACTGATTCTCACGGGAATGGTTGGGCAAAGGCAATATCAAAGTCTTATCTCACGCCTTAAAAAGGCGGCGGATGCTGAGAAGCCGAGCTTTTCAGACCGTGCTATTCGCTCAGCAAACAGCTATTTCGATTGGGTATTGCCTGCGATTCTTCGCCATAAGGATGGCAAGGTACTGCGCGAGCTTGCGGATGTCTCGTCTTTTCATGACTGTACCTATCTTGCCGAAGATTCTTCCTTTTCGATTTCCGTACTCTCTGCGTCTGCAATTTCTTCGGGGCAGCCGGAAGAGACGGAGGAAAGTGCGCTCTTTTCTGCGATTCGCTGTCATGAGCCGCTTGCCGCAACGGCGTGGAAAGAAAAAGTCGAGGCTTGTCTTGGCTTTTCCTATGATATGCACGGTCTTTTTAATGTTCCGGCAAAACTCAGCGTCACGGAGATTAAGAAACGTATGAACGCTATTGCCCATGAAGATGTCCCTATGCCTGAGCGCTCTTTGGTGGAAAAAAGCACGGCATTTGAACGCCCGCATTTTCTGCAAGAAAAGACGGAGCTTTCGTCTATGGAATTCGGCACACTCGCCCACACCATTTTGCAGTATTTAGACCTTGCGTGCGACTTGTCGCGAGACGGTCTTAAGATGCAGCTTTCCAGCATGGCGGCGGCACATTTAGTGGAAGGAAGTCTTCTGACAGATGTGCGGAGAGAGTGCCTGCTTGACGATTTGATGAAATTTGTTTCTTCGAAAATCGGAAGGCGCATGCAGTCCTCTAGGAAGCTTTACCGCGAACTTCCCTTCAGCCGCATGATGCCGGCCAAGCGCTTTTTCCCGCTTGTTGAAGGCGACGAGAAAGTTTTTGTCCAAGGAATCATTGATGTTCTCTTTAAAGACGAAGATGGGCATCTCGTCTTACTCGACTATAAAACAGATCGTGATACATGTGCTTCTCGTGCTGCCGCGCGGTATAAGGTGCAAATTGATGTCTACAGCGAAGCTATCGAAGCAATCCTAGGAGAGCATGTTGAAGAAAAATATCTCTATCTTCTTCATGACGGCACGCTTGTCGATATGGACTAAGCCATGGCGTTTTGGAAGAAAATTGCCATAAGGGATTTGGCAGCGGGACAGAGAGGTTTTTTCACCATAGAGGCACTCTTTCTTTGCGTATGGATTGTTCTCAGTGCGGTCGGCGTACTCATGCTTTACCGTGCGGCTGATGCCGAACTGCAGGCATCGGAGCAAATGGAAGCAATCTTTTTGGCACAAGATGAGATCGCACGTCTTGAAAACGAGGGACTATCTGTAGTAGGTACTAGGGATATGACACAAAACCGTACGACCTTCCATGTAACAAGCCGATGGGAGTCTGTCGATGAGCGCAGGGAGGCTGTCATTAAAGTCTCGTGGGATGCGCGGGGAAACAGTCATGAAATCGAACTGCGGCGGGAGTTGGTCACGCATGAAAAAGGGACGTGAAGGCGAGCAGGGCATCCTTTTGCTTGACCTTGCGATTTCGCTTCCCGCCATTATCTTGCTAATGGGAACGATCGCCTTTGTTTCGGTCTTTACCGTCCGTGAAGGCTATCGGATTTATGCAGAGGCAGAACTTCGCCAAGAGGTGCAGGACGTCATGATGCGCATCACAGGCGATGCAGCTGAAGCTTATAAGGTGCAGAAGGTATATATGAGCCGTGGTGTCGGCATCAAGATATGGAAGCGTCCCATTCGTTTGGAAACACCATCGGTGTCTAAGGAAAAAGATAAAAGGGGAGACGTTCTCTATTTCACGCATGAAGTTGGTTCCTTGACAAAGATATGCTATGGAGATCCGCATCAGCCGATTACAGGGAATAGTTCGTTTGCCCGGGTGCAGATCGTCGCGTTCGATGTCGAAGATTATCCCGCGGAGAAGAAGCATGTCGTAACGATCAAGGCAAGAAATCCAGCTTCGAAAGCGACGTATACACTGACAAGGGTGATCTATGTGCCGAAAGAAGGAGAGTTCTCTCGTGATGGAATGGGTGCCGCAAAACCTGCAAACGCTAAAACAATTGCCAGCGCAAGGTGAACGATGTTTGTCTCTTTTGGATATGAAGCGGTCGGAAGCCGGAATGATTTCGCTTTGGGCGATAGCTGTTGCCCTTTTCACACTTGCCATCGGCAGTGCTCTCTTTGCTTATATGGCAAATGAACGCAAGATGAGTGAAGAATATCTTGTGGAAACTCGGCTGCGCCTGGCGGCAGAAAGTGCTGTCGAGCACACGGCGCATAGGTTTGAAGAGCATCCGGAACTTGTGAAGAAAGACAGTGCAGCGCAAAAAAATGGTGAGTATTCCGTCTTTTACCATGACCATTACGATGTATTTTATAAAGACGACAGCTTTACCGCGGATATCGAAGCCAAACGGGAGAAGGTAGCTAAAGAGAATAGGGAGGAACGCATCATCATCACGGCGATTGCACGTCGGAATGTCAGTGTAAAAAAAGATTGGGAGCGGCACAAGGTCGTCCATGGCATCGTGACGGGGAAGGATAAAAGTTATCGCTTTGCAGGCTGGGCAGAATAAGAGGGCGGTGAAAATTTGAAGCCATTGGATAAAATGCGGAACGAGGAAAATTTGTCAGAGCACACAGACGCTGCAGGACGAGAAAAAAGTTTTTCGGTACGTGAGAAGTTGAAGCACATGGCATTAGGATTATCA
>CAUVCH010000135.1:0-3697 GCA_963550265.1 uncultured Mitsuokella sp.
GGCGCACCGAAGATCACGGACTGTCTGTGTGACGAATGTAAAGATCACTTTGAACGTGTCAAAAACCTCTTAACGGGAGCAGGTATTGACTTTGTGCTTGATCCACGCCTGGTTCGCGGCCTTGATTACTATACGAAGACGGCATTTGAGATTAAATATCTGCCGCTCGGTGCGCAGAGCGCTGTTGCTGGCGGCGGCCGCTACGATGGCCTCATTGAAGAGATGGGCGGAAAGCCTACGCCAGCCGTTGGCTTTGCCACGGGGTTGGAGCGTGTATTGCTTGCCCTTGAGAAACAAAACCTTCTTCCAGAGAATACCCCGGCAGAAGATGCATTTGTCGTCGCACTCGGTGATGTGGCAAAAGAGCCGGCTTTTTGTCTCTTGGCAAAGCTTCGCCGCGCCGGTCTTACCGCCTCGATGGATTTTACGGGGCGCAGCATGAAGGCGCAGATGAAACAAGCAAATAAGATGCATGCGCGTTTTGCTCTGATCCTCGGCGAGGATGAGGTGAAAGAAGGCACGGTTATGATGAAAGATATGGTTGCCAGCAAGCAGGAAAAAGTTCTGCTTGCCGAAATCATAGAGACAATCAACAATCAATTACATTCTGAGGTGGATGACTGATGGAGACATTACAAGGCATAAAGCGTTCGCACCATGCGGGCGATCTTCGTAAAGAGAACATTGGCACGGAAGTCGTTCTCTGCGGCTGGGTTTCCCGTCGCCGTGATCATGGCGGATTGATTTTCGTCGATATGCGCGACCGCTCGGGCTTTGTCCAAGTCGTTTTCGACGAAGCTGCGATGAATGAGGGCACGTTCCATAAGGCGGAGTCCCTGCGCAACGAATTCTGCATCGCAGTGCGCGGCAAGGTCCGCGGCCGCAGCGAGGACACGATCAATCCGAACATCGATACGGGAGACGTCGAAGTCGTCTGCGAGGAGCTTCGAATTCTCAACAAGGCAAAGACACCACCGTTTTACATTCAGGACGGTATCGATGTCGATGAAACAGTTCGCATAAAGTACCGCTATCTTGACCTTCGCCGTCCGGAGATGCAGGCGAACATCATCCTCCGCCACAAGGTTGCAAAGGCCATGCGCGACTTCTTTGACCGCGAGGGATTCCTTGAAGTTGAAACGCCGATGCTTTGCAAGAGCACGCCGGAAGGTGCTCGGGATTTCCTTGTTCCGAGCCGCGTTAATCCGGGCGAATTCTATGCACTGCCGCAGTCCCCGCAGATTTTCAAGCAGATTCTTCAGGTCGCAGGCTTTGAAAAATACTTCCAGATTGTTCGCTGCTTCCGCGATGAGGATTTGCGTGCGGATCGTCAGCCGGAATTCACGCAACTGGATATCGAGATGAGCTTCATGGAGCAGGATCAGATCTTGACTCTGATGGAAAATCTTATCCA
The DNA here is from genome assembly GCA_963550265.1 of uncultured Mitsuokella sp. GTDB lineage: Bacteria > Bacillota > Negativicutes > Selenomonadales > Selenomonadaceae > AWVT01. Next base: position 1,415 of record CAUVCH010000135.1, read on the forward strand.
TGAGATTTTTCAGAAGACGCTTGGCAGAGATATTAAGGTGCCTTTTGAGCGCATGGATTGGGATACGGCAATGGACAAATACGGTTCCGACAAGCCGGATCTTCGTTTCGACATGCCGTTGATGGAGATTTCCGATTTTGTCAAGGGCTCAGATTTCAAGGTGTTCAATGCGGTTATCGAAAACGACGGTATGGTCAAATGTATTAAAGTCGATGGCTATGCGGATATTCCACGCCGCCGTCTGGATGACCTCGTGAAATTCGTACAGATCTACGGCGCAAAGGGACTTGCATGGATTCAGTATGCAAAAGAAGGCGTCAAGAGTCCTTTTAAGAAGTTCTATTCGGATGAGACGTTCCAGAAAATTGCAGAGGCTACGGGCGCTAAAGAGGGAGATCTCCTCCTCGTCGTAGCCGATAAGCGTCTTGTCGTCGATACAGCACTCGGTCAGCTCCGCCTTGCCATGGCAAAAGAGCGCGGCCTTATCGATCCTGATGCGCTTCGTTTCCTTTGGGTTGTTGACTTCCCCATGTACGAATGGAGCGAGGAGGAAAAGCGCTGGAAAGCGATGCATCACCCATTTACCGCACCGCGTGATGAAGACATTGCATATCTTTCCTCTGACCCAGGTCGTGTTAAGGCGAATGCCTACGACATGGTTTTAAATGGCGTTGAAATTGGCGGCGGTTCACTCCGTATCTATAATGCCGACCTTCAGGAGAAAGTTTTCGAGTCGCTCGGCCTTACACCTGAGCAGGCACATGAGAAGTTTGGCTTCATGCTCGATGCATTCCAGTATGGTACACCGCCGCATGGCGGCATTGCCTTTGGTCTCGACCGTCTCGTCATGTTGATGGCACAGCGTGACTCCATTCGCGATGTCATCGCTTTTCCGAAGAACCAGAGTGCGCGTGATGTGATGAGTGCGGCGCCTTCACTCGTCGATGAAAAGCAGCTTCGCGAACTTTCCATCCGCACAACAGCCAAGAAAAAGGATGTAAAAGAGAATAAGTGAGGCAGATCGACTGTCTCTTATGAGAGAATTTTTGGGGAATCTTGCTGACAACGATTGGCAAGATTTCTTTTTTGAAGAAATTTAGAAACCATGTGTTCAAAGTATATGCGATGAGACATAAAAGCAGAAGTGGAGGGATAAAGTTGCCACGAGAGATCGATATCCTTGGCGTTAAGGTCGCAGGCGTTACGATGCGAGAAGCCATCTCACTTATCGAAGGTTTCATTGAAAAGAAGGTAGGTGTACTCGTTGCTACAGCAAATGCAGAGATGCTAATGCGCGCAACATACGACAAGAAACTGCGCCATATCCTAAATGAGGCGGCGTTAGTCGTTCCAGACGGTGCGGGAACGGTATGGGCGGCGCATCATCTCGGTCAGTATATGCCCGAGCGTGTCGCCGGCTATGATCTCGCACAAGAACTAATGAAGAAAGCACCTGAAAAAAAGTGGCGTATTTATTTCTTTGGCTCTGCGCCGGGAGTCGCCGACAAGGCAAAGGCGAAGGCTGAAAAGCTCTATCCCGGCATTGAAATCGTCGGTATCCGAAATGGCTTCTTTAAGCCAGAGGACGAACCGCAAATCATCTCTGCTATCAAGACAGCAAAGCCAGACATTCTTCTCGCGGCACTTGGCGTTCCCAAACAGGAAAAATGGCTGAGCAAGTACAGAAAAGAACTCGGTGTTCCTGTCTCTATCGGTGTTGGCGGTACGCTCGATGTTATGGCGGGTGTGATGAAGCGTGCACCGCGTTGGATGCAGCGGGCAAAACTCGAATGGCTCTTCCGTGGACTGATGCAGCCGACGCGCGCCAAGCGCCTGCTCGCCTTACCGAAATTTGTCGTGAAGGTACATCGCTCACGAAAAGGCTGATATACCTGAGATAAGGCGGTTCGAAATGTCGTTTCATAAAGTCTGAACGAAAATGAAATGGACAAACTACCCCCATTCGTCTATAATAATTTTATAAAGGAACGTTTCATATTTGAAGGAGGTATACGTCAGATGCCGATCATAGGAGAAGGCTATCCCTTTATCGGAGGGTGTCTTGTCTTGGCAGTTGTTCTTGGTTTTTCCCTGCACCCCGTTGTTGCCGTAGTTCCTATGGTACTAGCACTCTACTTTTGCTATTTTTTCCGCAATCCAAAGCGAAAGATTATCCGCAACGAAAACGTTGTCCTCTCGCCGGCAGATGGCACGGTAACGGAAATCTCTGATATTGACGATGATGAATTTGTCGAAGGTGCATGCCATAAGGTCGTTATCTTT
>CAUVCH010000136.1:0-3628 GCA_963550265.1 uncultured Mitsuokella sp.
CACAGCGAACTTCCGTGAAGGTCTTACTGTTTCCGACTACTTCATTTCCTCGCACGGTGCGAGAAAGGGACTTGCCGATACGGCGCTTCGCACGGCGGATTCGGGCTATCTCACGCGCCGTCTCGTGGATGTCGCGCAGGATGTCATCGTGCGTGAGGACGACTGTGATGTGGAGAGCATCAACTTGCTGCGTGAGCGTGCGCGTCTTGCCGAATCGGCGGCAGATGCCATTGAGATTCTCGATGAGCAGCTGGTCGGTCGCCTGACGGCGATGGATGTTGTGAACCCGGAGACGGGGGAACTCCTCCTGCCGCAGGATACGGTGCTGACGGAGGGCGATTTGGAGCTTCTCGCCGAAGAAAATGTGCATGAGATTGTTCTGCGCGGCTCGTCTTTGACGTCCGAAGCCATTATCAGCAGTGCAATGGTTTCGGAGAAGATCGCCCTCGGTGAACCCGATGAGGCGCGTCGCGCTGAGATTAAGCACGCTATGATTCACGAGATGCTTGGCAAAGAAACGCGTTATGCCGTTGTTGACAGTGCAGGCGTGGAAGTTGTTCCCGCTGCGGTCGCTTTGACACAAGAGCAGATCGAGGCGATCCTTGCAAGTGACGCCAAGGAACTCAAGGTGCGTAATAACAACGTGCGCGGCATTGAAGTCGAAGCCATCAAGGAGGGCAACGGCATCATCGAATCGCTGGAAGATCGCATCACAGGCCGCGTGCTTGCCGAGGACATCTTCAACCCCGAAACGGGAGAAAAAGTCGCCTCGCTCAACGATGCGATTGACGAAACGCTTGCCAAAAAGATTGCTGCGGTGCGCGAGCGCGTGTCTATCCGCAGCGTCTTGACCTGCAAATCACAGTTCGGCGTCTGCGTCAAGTGCTACGGACGCGACCTCGCGAACCAGACGGAAGTCGAGGTCGGTGAAGCTGTTGGTACGATTGCCGCACAGTCTATCGGCGAGCCGGGCACGCAGCTCACGATGCGCACGTTCCATACGGGCGGCGTCGCGGGCGAGGACATCACACAGGGTTTGCCGCGCGTTGAAGAACTGTTCGAAGCGAGAAAGCCCAAGCATCATGCGATCATCGCTGAGATCGAGGGGACGGTCGAGATCACGGACACGGGCAAGGGCATGCGAAAGCTTCTGCTCGTCCCCGAATCGGGCGAATCGCGCGAGTATGCGATTCCCTACGGCGCACGTCTCGCCCTGCACGACGGCGACCATCTCATGCCGGGCGACCGCCTGACGGAAGGATCGATCAATCCGCATGACATCCTGCGCGTCTGCGGCCTGCGCGACACGCAGCGCTACCTCGTCTACGAGGTGCAGAAGGTCTACAAGTCGCAGGGCGTTGAGATCAACGATAAGCACATCGAGGTCATGGTGCGTCAGATGCTCCATAAGGTGAAGATCGAGGAGGCGGGAACGACGAGTTTCCTGCCCGGCGAATACGTCGATATCAACTCCTTTGAAGCCGCGAATGCTGTCGCCATCGAAGCCGACGGTGAGCCTGCCGTCGCAAAGCCGATTCTTCTCGGCATCACGAAGGCGTCGCTGGCAACCGATTCTTTCCTTTCGGCGGCATCCTTCCAGGAAACGACGCGCGTCCTCACCGACGCTGCTATCAAGGGCAAGGTCGATCCGCTGATCGGTCTCAAGGAGAACGTCATCATAGGCAAGCTGATTCCTGCCGGAACGGGTATGGGGCGCTATCGAAACGTCGCAGTCGTCGATCCGAATCCCCCCGCGCCCGAGCCGCCCGAAGGCGATGACGAGGAAACAGCCGCCGATCAAGACGAGGCATCGGCTGTAGAATCGACGCCGGAAGCGGAAGAGCCTGTTGAAGAGACGGCGGAGAAAACGGCGGAAGAAGAAAATATCGGCGCTTGAGAAAGCTGACATCACAAGCAGCAAAGAGCCGAAAAGATTTCACTGTTTACATTTTCTGCATTTGATGATACAATAACAGAAGTCAATTTAAGTCGTTTGTATGAAAGAGTGGGCGTCAGCCCACTCTTTCATCTTATGCACAGGAGCCTGTTTAACAAGAGATGCGGCTCTTGTGTGAAGTATGCGCGGCAAAAGAGGAGGGCTTTTGTGGCAAAACAACTGGAAGAGGCCGTGGAGGCGATCGTTGAGGACATCGTTCGAGATTCCGCTATGGAAGTCGTCGATGTTGAGTATGTCAAGGAACGTGACTGGTATTTGCGCGTCTACTTGGATAAAGCGGGTGGCATTGAGATTGATGACTGTCAAAGAGTCAGTGAGGAACTTGAGAAAATCCTTGACGAGAAAGACTTGCTGAACGAGGCATATATCTTGGAAGTTTCGTCGCCGGGACTGGATCGCACTTTGAAGAAGGCGCGAGATTTCGAGCGTGAGCAGGGCAAGATGGTCGAGGTGACATTCTATGCACCCGTGGACGGCGAAAAGATCTGGGTGGGGACGCTCACGGGCTACGACCGAGAGAAAAATGCCATCGTTTTAGACGGCGAAAGAGAAATTTTTTTGGAAAAAACGGCACAAGTGCGTCTGCACATAGATTTTTGACCATTTGGGAGGAAGAGCGTTGGCCAGCAGGAAAGAGAAGGATCAGAAGAAGGAGAACGAAGGCGGTTTTTTGGAGGCCGTACATGCATTGGGGAAGGAGAAGGGCCTCGAAACAGAGGTGCTTTTCGATGCGATCGAAGCGGCTCTGATTTCAGCTTACAAGCGCAACTTTAATGCTGCGCAGAATGTACGGGTTGCATTGGACCGCGTGACGGGCAAGTATCATGTTTACGCGACGAAAACTGTTGTGGAAGAGGTCGTCGACGACGTTACGGAGATTTCGCTCGGTGAAGCGCGCGCGATCAAAGCCGACTATGAACTTGACGACATCATCGAGATTGAGGTGACGCCGGCAAAGTTTGGGCGCATTGCAGCCCAGACGGCAAAACAGGTCGTCGTGCAGCGCATCCGTGAGGCGGAGCGCGGCATCGTTTACGAAGAATTTTCCAATCGCGACGGCGATATTGTTACGGGTCTTGTGCAGCGCACGGAAGCGAAGAATGTATTCATAGACCTTGGCAAAACGGAAGCGGTTCTGACGCCGACAGAACAGATTCCCGGAGAAGAATATCATCATGGCGACCGCATCAAAGCCTATATTATCGAAGTCAGCAATACGGTCAAGGGCCCGCAGGTTCTTGTATCAAGAACGCATCCGGGACTTTTGAAGCGGCTTTTTGAGCTTGAGGTGCCTGAGATTCAAGAAGGCGTCGTAGAGATCAAGTCGGTAGCGCGAGAGCCGGGAATGCGCTCGAAAATTGCCGTTTACTCGAAGGATGAGAATGTTGATCCCGTCGGATCGAGCGTCGGTCACAAGGGGATGCGCGTGCAGGCGATCGTGGATGAGCTGCGCAACGAGAAGATAGATATTGTCAAGTGGAATCCTGAGCCGGCGAAATTCATCGCCAACGCTTTGAGTCCCGCCAAGGTCATTTCTGTCGCCATCAACGAAGACGCGAAGGAATCGCGCGTCGTAGTTCCCGGCTATCAGCTCTCTCTTGCGATCGGTAAAGAAGGACAAAATGTCCGCCTGGCAGCAAAACTGACAGGTTGGAAGATTGACATAAAGAA
>CAUVCH010000137.1:0-3617 GCA_963550265.1 uncultured Mitsuokella sp.
AGCGGCGATGCACATGATTGGCGGGCAAACTTCAATGTCGATATCGGGAAGGAAGACGGACTCTTTCTGCGGCTCGGGGCAGATGATATCGGCGATGGCACCAACGGCAATTTTCAAGTCGGCAAGCACATGGGAAAGCTTACCGGGCGCGCCGGACTTGTGCGGGGGGATGTCGGCGTTGGGGTGGATGCCGACGCAAGCGATAAGCTTCACATTTCGGCGGATGTCTATGACCCCGATGATGCACAGCTTCGCCTGCAGGCTGCCTATCGCCTGGGGAACAGCAATACTTGGCTGATGGGACAGTTCGATCATGTGACAGACAGCGACCGCCGTGCCGGGTATTTTGGTATTCATCAGACATTTTGAAGAAATAACCGCTATAATGTGTTATAATAAAATGAAGTGAGTTATACAAGCCGCACTTTCGTGTTGAAATAGTATTGATCAAAGGCGCGTGGCGCTGGTTCCTTTTGGGGGGATTCATCTTGCATTTGTATCTGAGAAAACGCTTTTATAAAAGGTTGGCAGCTGTCATCACCGCGAGCCTTCTTTCGTCGGCATCGTTCACTTCTGTCTATGCCGCAGACAGGGTCTCCCTTGACCTAAACGAGACCATTCGCATGGCGCTGGAGAATAATCGAACCATTCACCAAGCATTGACCGGGGTTGATCAGGCAAAGTGGCAGCTTTCGAGCGCCCGCCGTACGCTCGGTCCGACACTGACATGGCAGGCCGCTGCGGTGTATGTTGGCGGAGATACCTATAAAAAGCAGGGACGTGACGGCGCACAGTGGAGCAATACGGGACAGATCGGCATGCCGCTTTTTAATGAGTCAGCGCGCGGGCAGGCAGTGCAGGCGCGTTATGGGTTGAATAACGCCGATCTGACGCTGGAGTCAACGAAGCAGAATATCCGCGAGCAGGCGACGGCGGACTACTTTCAAGTGCTTCAGGCGAGAAACCTCGTCAATGTTCAGCAGGAATCCGTTCATATACTGAATGAGCATCTGGGCAATGTTAATGCACAGTATCACGTGGGTACCGTTGCAAAGAACGATGTTCTTTCTTCGCAGGTACAGCTCGCCAATGCACAGCAGTCACTTGTCACAGCGCAGAACAATTACAATATCGCCGTTGCGACGCTCAACAATCTCATCGGGCTGCCGACAGATACCGAGCTGGATATTCGCGATCAGCTGAAGTATGAGAAATATGACCTTCAGCTTGGCAACTGCACGGAATATGCGCTTGTCAACCGTCCGGATGGACTTGCGCGCGAATATACGGTCAAGCAGGCGGAAGCCGCAGAAAAGACGGCACATGCGGGATACTATCCAGTCGTAAACGCCGCAGCTTCGAAGTCGATTGCAGACGACCATCCCTTTGGCGACGACTATCAGGATCAGTGGCAGGTCGGCGTCAATGCCTCATGGAATCTCTTCGATAACGGTGTTACCGCAGCTGGTGTCAACCGCGCCCATGCGGCGGTTCTGCAGGCAAAGGAAGCAAAGGATCAGACGGATGAGAGCATTCGCCTCGAAGTCCGCACGGCTTTCCTCTCACTGCAGGCGGCGGAAAAGAACATCAAGACGACGAAGGTCGCTGTTACTCATGCCGAGGAAGAATACAAGATCGCACAGGTTCGCTATTCGGCAGGCGTCGGGACAAATCTCGATGTCATGGATGCGCAGGAAAAGCTGACATCGGCGCGCACGAACTACTACATCGCGCTTTATGAATACAATACAAGCAAGGCGCAGCTCGACCGTGCGATGGGTATTCCTGTTGATATCGACGTCGTGAAGTATCGGGATGCTGAAAACGACGGCAAGTCTGCACCAAAGGCACGCGAGGCAGCAAGGCTGAATGACAATGCCGTCTTTGACGCTGCAGGAATCAACCAGGCCTATAAAGAAAAGGACAAAGTTGCCAAAAAAGCAGCGCTGAAGGCTGACAAGGAAAAACATCCGGAAGAAGCGAAGAAAGCTGGTTCAAGCACTAAGCCTTCAAAGGATTCGAGCCGTACCAAGAATTCTGGTTCCATCGACAATTCGAATGGGAAAAAGAAAAATGTCGAGAAATCGGATGCGGGTAAGAGCAGTACGTCGAGCGGGAGCAGCGAAGAAATCGTAAGCAATATGGCGAACTAAGCCCAGGATAAGGAACAGCCGACCGACATATCGGTCGGCTGTTTTCGCAATCGGATGCTTTGCTAAGAAAAAGCATCTACAGGATGGAAGGAGTGACCTCATGCCGATCAAGATACCGAACAATCTCCCTGCCGCGCACATTCTCGAAGGGGAGAATATCTTCGTTATGGATGTCAGCCGCGCCTATGCGCAAGACATTCGCCCGCTGCATATCCTCATCTTGAATCTCATGCCGATCAAATCCGTGACGGAGACGCAGCTTCTCCGCCTTTTAGGCAACACTTCACTGCAGGTCGAAGTTGATTTCATCTATACGGAGTCCTACCGGCCGAGCCATACCTCGCAGGATTATTTGACCGAGTTTTACGGTACATTTGCCGAAGTTCGCCATAAGAAGTATGACGGCATGATCATCACAGGGGCGCCCGTCGAAAATTTTGCCTTTGAGGAGGTCGCCTATTGGGAGGAAGTCGCTGAGATCATGGAGTGGTCGAAGGCGCATGTCTATTCTGTCTTTCATATCTGTTGGGGTGCGCAGGCAGGGCTTTACTATCACTACGGCATTCCGAAATACGACACGAAGGAAAAGGTTTTCGGTGTATTTAAGCACCGTCTCTGCGTAGAGCATGAAAAGCTTCTTCGGGGGTTTGATGATGAGTTCTTTGTCCCGCACTCGCGCCATACGGAAGAGCATAAGGAAGATATCTTAAAAATACCTGAACTCACGATTCTGGCTGAGGCAGAAGCGCCTGCAGGTCCTTATATCATTGCAAATCTTGCTAAAAGACAGTTTTTTATTACAGGGCATGCCGAGTATGATCCGCTGACGTTAAAGTGTGAGTATGACCGTGACGAGCAGGCAGGACTTCAACCGCATATCCCCTGCAACTACTATCCGGACGACGACCCGGCGAAAGCTCCGATCGTCCGCTGGCGAAGTGTCGCGCATCTCCTCTTTGCCAACTGGCTGAACTATTATGTCTATCAGGAAACGCCGTACGAACTCGATACGATTTACAACACCGAGCGCGATTGACCTGCTTGGGTCTTGCTTCAGCCGTCTTTCATGGGAAATTGTTATCCTTATCTCGTAAATAGCGAGAGATTATGCAGCAATGCGAGGTGGGTTTGTCGAGGTCTTTGGGAGAGGATGCCCGCCTTTTCGTTTGTAGACAGAATGCAGAAGCGAGGGGGATTTTGTTATGAAGCATATTAAGAGATGGGGCATAAATCTGACGCTGGCAGTATTTTTCTGTGCGATGCCGGCAGTCTGCCAGGCGGAAGAAACCATTTCGCAGGATATTTATCAATGGGTGCAGTCGACGGCGCGCCAAAGCTATTACTTTAACAAGCAGGTCATGCATTATGGCGTTGATGCGGAAGGCTTCATCGACCTCGATGTCCTCGTCATTCCTACGCTTCACCAATACGATTCCATCCAAAAGGAAGACGTCATTACAAAAC
>CAUVCH010000138.1:0-3600 GCA_963550265.1 uncultured Mitsuokella sp.
CATCTTCCAGCGCCTTGCCGTGAATCTTATGCACCCATCGCACGCTGACATTCAGTTCGGCTGCGATTTCCTCCCACGATTTAAAGCTGTGGTAGCGTCGCTCAAGAACGGCGCAGGCTTTTGCGTCCTCGACCTGCCAGATTGTATTCATAATCTCAAGTTTCAGAGTCACCAGACGGTCGATGTCCGCATTGATTTCCGCTTCTGTGTCCGCGAGCCGCACAATGATGCTTTCCATCTTCTGATTGTTCGGACTCGGACTCTTCGGCATATTGCTGATGACCGCGCTAACGTTCGTTGCCATATCATGCAGCTGCGCCACATAGGCAAGCTTGTCATTGATGCGCTGGTCGATGTTCCGCGCCTGCGCCAAGTACTCTTTTGCCGTCATTCAGACTCCTCCTCCAGCTTTTCGAGCAGAAGCTCGCCGTCCAATGTCGTCAACTGACCGAACCATGCGGAGCGGATGAACCGCTCCGTTTCCCTGCGCATCTTGAGCGCCATGACATCTCCGGCCTCCTTGGCGAGTTTCACCCTCGCCCGTCGATAATCTTTCACCGCCTGCTCGATGACGGCGTTCGCCAGATTCTCGTATGACCGTATCATCTGCTTTTCACCTCCGCTTTTACGGCGTCAATCAGAGCCGCCTGCGTCTTGTCCTTGTGTTCGAGTGCTTCCATAACCTTCTCATCCATCGTCCCAGCAGCAACGATGTGATGAATAACCACCGTATCCTTCTGCCCCTGCCGATAAAGACGCGCATTTGTCTGTTGATAAAGCTCTAAGCTCCATGTCAATCCAAACCAGACGAGAGTTGAACCGCCAAACTGAAGATTGAGCCCGAGCCCCGCACTTGCAGGATGGATGACGCCAAGGAGAATTTCTCCCGCATTCCACGCTTCGATATCCTCACTCGACCGAATTTCACGCACAGACAGGCGCGATTGGATGCGCTCAAGATCGTGCTTGTACCAATAGACGATGAGGACAGACTTCCCATTCGCACTTTCTGCCAAATCTTCCAGAGCATCAAGCTTTCGGTCGTGGAGTCGGATGACTTTCCTACCATCCGCATAGACTGCTCCATTCGCCATCTGAAGCAGCTTGTTGGAGAGCGCTGCTGCGCTGACAGCGTCAATCTCTTCGTTTTCGACTGCGATGACCATATCTCGTTTCATATCGTCATAGAGTTTTCGTTCACGCGCATCCAGGGCGACAGGCACGATATTCGATATGAGAGCCGGCATTTTAAGATATTCTCTGGCGCGCATGGAAACGGTGATATCTTCGATGCGTCGATAGATGGCATCTTCCGCGCCTTCACGCAGCTTGTAGCTGAACACCATCTGCTGATTCCGTTTGTCTGGAAGGAAATAAGCATCGCGGTAATGGGAGATGAATCTTCCAAGTCGTTTTCCCATGTCCAGAATCCGAAACTCTGCCCAGAGATCCATGAGACCGTTCGCCGATGGCGTGCCCGTCAATCCAACGATGCGTTTGACTGACGGACGCAGTTTCATAAGCGCACGAAACCGTTTTGCCTGATAAGATTTAAACGAGGAAAGCTCGTCGATGACGATCATGTCGAAGTCCATGGGCATATTGCTCTCTTCGATCAGCCACTTCACATTCTCACGGTTGATGATGTAAACCTCGGCATGTTTCAGCAAAGCCGCCGTGCGTTCCTTTGCCGTCCCCATAACCACGGAAGCGCGGATGTTTTTCGTATGCTCCCATTTTGCGATCTCCGACGGCCATGTATCCCGCGCCACACGCAACGGGGCGATGACGAGCACCTTGCCGATTTCGAAGAAATCATGCAGCAGTTCTTCGAGTGCCGTAAGCGTGACGACCGTCTTGCCAAGCCCACAGTCCAGAAATATCGCCGCTTCTTTGTGTGAGAGAATGAATTCCTTGACATACGTCTGATAGAAATGCGGTTCATAACGCATCAAGAATCCCTCCGATCTGTTCCTTTCCGTCAACCACGAACACTTTGAAACCAAGTGCACGCAGTTTGCCGATACACCGTACCTGCAAAGGGCGCGGACTTTTGCCGAACGCCTTGAGTTCCATGAAGCACATCTTCCCGCCCGGCATGAGCACAAGCCGATCCGGCACACCCGCATATCCCGGAGATATGAACTTCAGTGCAAGTCCGCCGTGCGATTCTATGTACGTTTTAGTGAATGTTTCCAAATCACGCTCTCGCATTGATATTCCTCGCTTCCATAGGTGCATAGTGACAGTAGTGACAGTTGCCGCCTATATCTTTATATATATAAATATTTTTAACTTTTCTTTCTTCCTGACTTTTCTTTTTTCCCTATATATAAAAGATAAAAGAACTGTCACTGCTATCACTCACGCTTCGTAATCCCAATACTGACAAGACTTTGCGCCAGTGACAGTTTTTCGCTTTTCCTGTCACCGGACGATCACTGCTGTCACAAAAAATCATCCTCAGGCTCATTGTAATGCGTCGTGTATTCACGAAGCGCATCTTCCGTCAGAATCAAATCCTTATAAACGCTGCCGTAACTTCGCCGAACGGTCATGGCGCTGAAATCTGTACGGTAATACCGAGCCAGCGTGGCTCTAAACTCCCGCGCCGTCTTGGCGTAGCCGTTGTTGTTGTCCCTGCACCAAACCTGATAAATGCGGTAGACTTTCCCTGTTGTGACCTCGCCGCATTTTGCTCCCTCGGGGCGCTTCATCATGCATTCCGCATGGAAAGCAAGCACCGAATTATTCTCGATCATGTATGCTTCCCTTGCTTTTATGACGGATTGCGGTTCCGTAAAGCGATAGCCGTTTTGAATGACCGCCCGCAGCGCATAGACGGCCTTGCGGACAATTCCTTCGCGCTCTTCATAAAGCTTTTCGCCGAGATGCCTGTCCTGCTTTTCCAGCGGGATGGCATTTTTGCAATGCACCTGCATGATGCGTTCGTGAACCCACTGCCCGTCATCTCCGCCGAATCTCGGCAGCTGATTCATGCAGAACCAGAACAAACCGTTGAACGTGAACTCAAAGCCGTTCTGCCCTTTGAATTCTGCGAAAATGCTGTCGCCACCCGTGCATTTCTTGAATGTCTTGAGTTCATCCACCGTGATGAAACTCATGTCCGAACTTCCTGCAAGCCGCATACCGTAAATCAGCCCCGTGCCGAATCGCGCCTCGATCTCGCGAAGGTCGATGCCAATGTAATTTCCTCGCCCGAGCAGCTGCTCCACCAGACATTTGAGCCGGGATTTTCCCGTATCTCCTGCACCGTACATAAAGAGCGCCTTCTTCATGCGCCATCCCTTGACGTTGGAAAGACACGCACCGATGAATTCGAGCAGCAGACGCTCAATTTCCGCATCCCCGTCCGTAAGCGTATGCATGAAAGCGTCGAATGCAGGCGTTGCAGTTTCTTCGTCCGACCATGCGCACGGAATCTGTATGGTGGAGAGAAGATCGGGCGCGTGTTCCGTCAACTCCATCGCGGCGAGGTGCAGAATGCCGTTTTGAAAGTTGATGATGTCCTCGTCTGCATTGAGGTCAGAGTCTTTGATGTAGTTCAAATCCGTTGTGAGGATGCGGAAAGCCTCGTCC
>CAUVCH010000139.1:0-3599 GCA_963550265.1 uncultured Mitsuokella sp.
GGAGCAGGTTATTTACATGGTGACAAAGCTCCTTCATCTGCCGCATCCGCCAAAGCCGGATGATACGGCAGATGCGCTCGCCATTGCCATCTGTACGACGTATTGTGTAAATAGCATGCAATGGAGAAATGCACTATGATTGGTTTTCTTCGCGGCAAGGTGATCTTCCTCTACAAGGACTCATGTATCATCGATGTGGGCGGTGTAGGCTACCGCGTCTATCTTACGGGTATGACACAGCAGAAAGTCCATCGGAAGGAAGAGGCTGTGCTCTTCATCTATACGAGTGTGCGGGAAGATGCCATTCATCTCTATGGTTTTTTCTCACAGGAAGAATACGATCTCTTTTTGCAGCTTATTTCAGTCTCAGGTATTGGCCCCAAGGTTGCTGTCGGCATTTTGTCTGTCATTACGGTGACAGAGCTCTGCCATGCAATTTATGAGAAAAAGACCAGTCTCCTGACTAAGCTGCCGGGGATTGGAAAGAAATCTGCTGAACGCATCATTCTCGAGCTGAAAGACAAGGTGCACATTACGTCAGATGATGATGCAAAGGATGAAGCGGCAGAGGATTATAGTATTCCCAAAGATGCAGAGGACGAGGCGGAAGAAGCTCTTCGCTCGCTTGGCTACAGTTCGGCTGAGATTGCTAAAGTCATTTCGAAAGCAAGGCACAAAGGAAAGAAAACGGAAGATATTATCAAAGCGGCGTTGGTGCTTTTAGGGCAAGCGTAGTGTAGATTTTGTGCGGATGAAAGAAGAATGAAAAGGAGGGGTATCATTGGATCTCGAGGAAGATGAGGAACGTATCGTCTCGATGGACGCACAGATACAGGACGATTGGCAGTACAGCCTGCGCCCTCGTAAGCTCGTCGAATACATAGGGCAGGACAAGGTAAAGAATAACCTGTCTATTTTCATCAAGGCGGCGTTGAACCGAAAGGAAGCCCTCGACCATGTGCTCCTTTACGGACCTCCGGGGCTTGGAAAGACGACGCTTGCGGGCATCATCGCAAATGAGATGGGGGCGAACTTTCGTCAGACATCGGGGCCTGCTATCGAGCGCTCGGGGGATCTTGCGGCACTATTGACGAATTTGCAGGAAAATGACGTGCTCTTCATCGATGAAATTCACCGCCTGTCGCGGACGGTTGAAGAAGTGCTGTATTCCGCTATGGAAGACTTTGCACTCGACATTGTCATTGGCAAGGGGCCTAGTGCACGTTCCATCCGTCTCGATATTGCGCCCTTTACCTTGATCGGTGCGACGACGAAGGCCGGAGCACTTTCGGCACCGCTTCGTGACCGATTCGGCGTCATCTCGCGTCTCGAATACTATACCCCGGGGGATCTCATGCACATCATCAAGCGTGCAGCGGAGATTCTCGAGATTTCCATCGAAGAGAACGGTGCGCGGGAGATTGCAAAGAGAAGCCGCGGTACACCGCGCATTGCCAATCGCCTGCTGAAGCGTGTGCGCGATGTTGCCCAGATTGAAGGAACAGGTGTCATCACGGATGTAATGGCAAATAAGGCGCTTGCACTTCTGGAGGTTGATCATGCGGGGCTCGACCAGACGGATCGCCGTATGCTCGACACGATGATTCGAAAATTCGCGGGCGGGCCTGTAGGGCTGGAAACGCTTGCTGCCGCCATCAGTGAAACGACGGATACAGTGGAAGACATCTATGAGCCGTTTTTGATTCAGCTGGGTTTCCTCAACCGAACACCGCGCGGACGTGTCGTGACGGAAGCGGGTTACGCGCATATGGGGGTAAAAAGCCGGAGATGTGATGGCGGTGTCTTTTTGCGATACGATAGTTCGTATGAGCGATAAGGCACGGCGGAAAATTGATTTTTCATGAGCAAAGGATACAGCTATGAACTTGCTTTTACATATGTGCTGCGGTCCGTGTTCTTGTTACCCGGTAAAGAAACTCAGGGCAGCGGGCATCGAACCCGTTGGCTACTTTTTCAATCCGAATATTCATCCCTATAAGGAATGGGAGATGCGCTATAAGACCGCAGAAGAGTTCGCAGAGAAGGTCGGCATGAAGTTTTGTGGAGACAAGCATTACAGACTGCGGGATTTTCTGAAAAAAGCACTTCCTGCCGAGACAGAACCAAACGGCCGCTGCCGAATGTGCTATACATGGAGGCTCGAAGAAGCTGCTCGTTTTGCCGCAGAAAACGGTTTTGATGCCTTTGCATCAACGCTGTTTTACAGCATTTATCAGCAGCATGAGCTCATGAAGCAGACGGCAGAGCATTTTGCCAAAAGCTATGGTATTTCCTTTTATTACGAGGATTTTCGTCCCGGCTGGCAAGAGGGAATCGATATCAGCCATGCGTTAGGGCTTTATCGTCAGCCCTACTGCGGCTGCATCTTCAGTGAAGAGGAGCGTTACAGCCGGGAACTGCGCAAACAAAAGCGAAAGGAGAACCGTGCGAAAAAGAGAGCGCGTCTGGAAGCAGAAGCCCAGCTTGCCGCAGAAGCTATGCATATCTTGCATAGGATGCAGGCGTGATTTGTTGGAAAACACCATGGAGTTATATGAGGGAAGTATAGCATGTTATTGACGGATTTTGACTACGATCTTCCGGAAGAGCGCATCGCACAGACGCCGATCGAGCCTAGGAACGCATCGCGGCTCATGGTGCTTGACCCTGTGAAAAAGACTATTGCGCATCAGCACTTCTACAACTTCGGTGCCTTTCTCATGCCTGGCGATCTTCTCGTCATCAACGATACACGCGTCATTCCCGCACGTTTGATTGGGCATCGTCCAACAGGCGGTAAAGTCGAAGTCTTTCTCCTTCGCCGCATTGACGCAAACGATTGGGAGGCGCTGGTAAAGCCTGGAAAGAAAGCGCGGAAGGGGGATATCGTTCATTTTAGCGATGAACTCTCCTGCGAGGTTATCGATCATACGGACTTTGGCGGCCGCATCGTTCGCTTCCATTATGAGGGAATTTTCGAAGAGATACTCGATCGCCTCGGTGAGACGCCGCTGCCGCCATATATTCATGAAAAGCTTGCGGATAAAGAGCGTTACCAGACAGTATACAGCCGTGTCAAAGGCTCGGCGGCTGCACCGACGGCTGGACTTCACTTTACAAAAGAGCAGCTAAAGGAGCTTGAAGTGAACGGTATCAAGCTCGGTTATGTTACGCTGCATGTCGGACTAGGCACTTTTCGCCCGGTCAGCGTAGAAAAGATTGAAGAGCACGAGATGCACGAAGAGTATTATTCCATTCCTGAGGCGACGGCACAGCTCATTCGTGAAACGAAAGCAGCGGGGCACCGTGTGATTGCCGTCGGTACGACCAGTATCCGTACGCTTGAGTCTGCAGCAACAGGAAAGGGTGAGATTGCAGGTAAATCGGGTACGACGAATATCTTCATTTATCCGGGGTATGATTTCAAAATCGTCGATGCGATCGTTACGAACTTTCATTTGCCAAAGTCGACACTTATCATGTTGATCAGCGCGTTTGCCGGGCGAAAGTTTGTTCTTGATGCCTATAAGACGGCAGTTCAGGAAAAGTATCGCTTCTTTTCTTTCGGTGACGCCATGTATATAGCAGCGCAGCAGCCA